>NZ_DLNJ01000019.1:0-120405 GCF_002478345.1 Microbacterium sp. UBA7513 | reverse complement strand
CGTTGCCCTCACGGGTGCGCTCACCGACACCGGCGAACACCGACACACCACCGTGGTCCTGCGCGACGCGCTGGATCATCTCCTGGATGAGGACGGTCTTGCCGACACCGGCACCACCGAAGAGACCGATCTTTCCACCCTGCACGTACGGGGTGAGGAGGTCGATCGACTTGATGCCCGTCTCGAACATCGTGGTCTTCGACTCGAGCTGGTCGAAGTTCGGGGCCTTGCGGTGGATGGGCCAGCGCTCCGTGACCTCGATGGTCTCACCGGGCTCGCCGTTGAGGACCTCGCCGATCACGTTGAAGACCTTGCCCTTGGTGATGTCACCGACGGGGACCGAGATGGCCTCACCGGTGTCACGCACCTCCTGACCGCGGACGATGCCGTCGGTCGGCTTCAGGGCGATGGCGCGGACCAGGTCGTCGCCGAGGTGCTGCGCGACCTCGAGCGTGATCTCGGTGGACTCCTCGCCGATCGTGATCGTCGTCTTCAGCGCGTTGTAGATGTCGGGGATCGAGTCGTGCGGGAACTCGATGTCGACAACCGGACCGTTGACGCGGGCGACGCGCCCGACGACCGCGGTCGCCGGCTGCTCAGCCGTGGCGGTGGTGGTCATTTCTTCGTCTCTTTCCTGAGGGTCTGTCAGCTCGATGCGAGAGCGTCGGCGCCACCGACGATCTCGGCGATCTGCTGGGTGATCTCGGCCTGACGCGCGTTGTTGCGCAGGCGGGTGTAGTCGGTGATGAGCTTGTCGGCGTTGTCGCTGGCCGACTTCATCGCCTTCTGCGTCGCGGCCTGCTTGGCGGCGGACGACTGCAGGAGGGCGTTGAAGACGCGGCTCTGGATGTACACCGGCAGGATCGCGTCGAGCACCGTCTCGGCGTCGGGCTCGAACTCGTACAGCGGGTAGACGGTGCTGCCCGCCTCCGAGTCGTCGGCCTCCGCGATCTCCAGCGGCAGCAGGCGCACGGACTCCGGCGACTGCGTCATCATGCTGACGAAGCGGTTGTACACGAGATGGATCTCGTCGACGCCGCCGTCCTCTCCCCCACGGTTGAAGGCCTCGAGAAGCGTCTGCGAGATCTCCTCTGCCGTGTGGAACGAGGGGGTGTCGGTGTCGCCGGTCCACTCTGCAGCGGCCTCGATACGACGGAACTGGAAGTACCCGACGGCCTTGCGGCCCACGAGGTAGAACACCGGCTCCTTGCCCTGCTCGCGCAGGAGCTCCGCCACCTCGAGACCCTCACGGAGGATCTGCGAGTTGAAGGCTCCGGCGAGACCGCGGTCCGACGAGAAGATCACGACCGCGGAACGGCGGATCGTCTCGGGCTCGCGGGTGAGCGGGTGGTCGACGTTCGAGTGCGTCGCGACGGCGGACACGGCCCTCGTCACGGCTCGCGCGAAGGGGGTGGACGCCTTGACGCGTGCCATCGCCTTCTGGATGCGCGAAGCCGCGATGAGTTCCATCGCCTTCGTGATCTTCTTGGTCGTCTGAGCAGAAGAGATCTTCTGCTTGTAGACCCTGAGTTGAGCGCCCATGAATCAGTACCTCACGCGATTACGCGCGACGACCCTTGACGATCTTCTCCTGGTTGACGTCCTCGGCCTCGGCCGCAGCGTGCTCCTCGTGACCAGGGGCGCCGATGGCGTGGCCCTTGCCGCCCTGGAACTCCAGGAGGAAGTTGTCGGTCTGCTTGTCGAGCTCGGCGACGGTCGCGTCGTCCAGCACGTTCGTCTCCCGCAGCGTGTCGAGCACCTTGGTGTTGCGACGCAGGTAGTCGAGCAGCTCGCGCTCGAAGCGCAGCACGTCCTCGACCTCGATCGAGTCGAGCTTGCCGTTGGTGCCGGCCCAGATCGAGACGACCTGCTCCTCCACCGGGTACGGCGAGTACTGCGGCTGCTTGAGCAGCTCGGTCAGACGGGCACCGCGCGAGAGCTGACGGCGCGACGCGGCGTCGAGGTCCGACGCGAACATCGCGAACGCCTCGAGCGAGCGGTACTGCGCCAGCTCCAGCTTCAACGTTCCGGAGACCTTCTTGATCGACTTCACCTGGGCGTCACCGCCGACACGCGACACCGAGATGCCCACGTCGACCGCAGGACGCTGGTTGGCGTTGAAGAGGTCGGACTGCAGGAAGATCTGGCCGTCGGTGATCGAGATCACGTTGGTCGGGATGTACGCCGAGACGTCGTTCGCCTTGGTCTCGATGATGGGGAGACCCGTCATCGAGCCGGCGCCGAGCTCGTCGGACAGCTTCGCGCACCGCTCGAGCAGACGCGAGTGCAGGTAGAAGACGTCACCCGGGTAGGCCTCACGGCCCGGCGGGCGGCGGAGCAGCAGCGAGACGGCACGGTAGGCCTCGGCCTGCTTCGACAGGTCGTCGAAGATGATCAGGACGTGCTTGCCGCCGTACATCCAGTGCTGGCCGATCGCCGATCCGGTGTACGGAGCGAGGTACTTGAAGCCGGCGGGGTCGGACGCCGGAGCCGCCACGATGGTGGTGTACTCCAGAGCGCCGGCCTCTTCGAGCGCGCCCTTCACCGAAGCGATGGTCGAGCCCTTCTGACCGATGGCGACGTAGATGCAGCGGACCTGCTTGTTGACGTCGCCGGACTCCCAGTTGGCCTTCTGGTTGATGATCGTGTCGATCGCGATGGCGGTCTTGCCGGTCTGGCGGTCGCCGATGATGAGCTGGCGCTGGCCGCGACCGACCGGGATCATCGCGTCGATGGCCTTGATGCCGGTCTGCATGGGCTCGTGGACCGACTTGCGCTGCATGACGCCGGGGGCCTGGAGCTCGAGCTCGCGGACACCCTCGGTCGCGATCGCGCCGAGGCCGTCGATCGGGTTGCCGAGCGGGTCGACGACACGGCCGAGGTAGCCGTCACCGACCGGGACGGAGAGGACCTCACCCGTGCGGGTGACTTCCTGACCGGCCTCGATGCCGGTGAAGTCGCCGAGGACGACGACGCCGATCTCGTGCTCGTCGAGGTTCAGCGCGAGACCCTTGGTGCCGTCGGCGAAGGTCACGAGCTCGTTCGCCATGACGCCGGGAAGTCCCTCGACGTGAGCGATGCCGTCGGCGGCGTCGATGACGGTGCCGACCTCGGTCGCCGCGGCCCCGGTGGGCTCGTACCCGGCGGCGAAATCCTTCAGCGCGTCACGGATGACGTCGGGGCTGATCGATAGTTCTGCCATTGTCTTCCCTTTGTATCTGGGTGCGCGGTTCCCCGCGCGAAGTCGTGTTAGCCCGCGAGCTTCTGGCGAAGGTCGGCGAGTCGTGCGGAGATGCTGCCGTCGATGACGTCATCGGCGATCTGCACACGCAGGCCTCCGACGACGCTGGGGTCGATGACGACGTTGAGGGACACCTGGCCGCCGTATCGCTGCGAGAGCGTCTGGCCGAGTCGCGTGCGCTGGGCGTCGCTGAGCTCGGTCGCCGTGTGCACCGTGGCCACGAGGCGGCCGCGCTGGCTCGAGACGATGCGCATCGCCCGGCTCAGCAGCTGCCGCACCCGACGCTCGCGCGGCTGACGCACGAGGGACGTGACGATGAGGGCCGTCGGAGCGCTGGCAGAGGCATCGCCGAGGAGGCGCTCGACCAGGGCGGCCTTCGCGTCCTCTCCCCCGAGCCGGCTGCCGAGAGCGAGCTCGAGCTCCGGGTTCGCCGCGATCACCCGCGAGAAGCCGAAGAGCTCTCCCTCGATGTCCGCGCCGGGCTCGGCGACGGTCGCCGCCCGGATCGCGAGCTCCTCGAGACCGTCGATCAGCTCCGACGCGTTCGACCAGCGTTCGGCGACCGCGGTGCGCAGGACGTCCTGCGCAGCGGAGCCGTACTGCCCGAACACCGCGGACACGACGTTCTGCCGGGCCGAGGTCGGAGCCGAGGGGTCAGCCAGCGCGCCGCTCAGCTGAGACGATTCGCCCACGGCCCGCGCGGCCGCGAACAGCTCGCGCGCGGTCTCGAGGGTGACGTCCTTCGCTGCGGCAAGCGTCTGAGTGGATGCCGCGAGTGCCTGAGCGGTCGCGCTGCCCATTACTGAGCCGCCTTCTCGGATGCTTCGAGATCGGCGAGGAAGCGGTCGACCACGGCGGCCGCGCGAGCGTCGTCGGAGAGCGTCTCGCCGACCACGCCGCCGGCGAGGTCGAGAGCGAGCGAGCCGACCTCGCTGCGCAGGGAGACGAGAGCCGTCTGGCGCTCGGCCTCGATCTGCGTGTGCGCGGTGGCGGTCAGACGCGCGGCCTCACTGGCTGCGGTCTCCTTCGCCTCGGCGATGATCTTCTTGCCGTCCTCACGGGCGGCCTCACGGATCTCACCGGCCTCGGTGCGTGCCTCGGCGAGCTGCCGGGTGTACTCCTCGAGAGCCGCTTCCGCCTGCTTCTGCGCCTCATCGGCCTTGGCGATGTTGCCCTCGATGGCGGCGGACCGCTCGTCGAGCATCTTCGTGAGACGGGGAAGGGCGACCTTCCACACGACGGCGAGGATGATGAGGAACCAGAAGCCCGACCAGATGATGTCGTACCACGCGGGGATCAGCGGGTTGTTCGCCGCCTCACCCTCTGCCGCGAGGTTCGTGACAAGAGCGTTCAGCATCCTGTCTCCTTCAGAAGTCGGTGGGGATTACGGGAAGGGGATGAATCCGACGGCGATGCCGACGAACGCAAGCGCCTCGGTGAAGGCGATACCGATCCACATGAGGACCTGCAGGCGACCGGCCAGCTCGGGCTGACGGGCGACGCCCTCGATGGTCTTGCCGACCACGATGCCCACACCGATGGCCGGGCCGATGGCCGCGAGGCCGTAGCCGACCGCCGCGAGGTGGCCGTTGATTTCAGCGAGAACCGTAGTTGCGTCCACGGGTTTTTCCTTTCGTTGGGTGGGTGGGCTGTTGCCCGCCCGCTCAGTGCTCTTCTGCGACCGCGAGCTGGATGTAGACCGCGGTGAGGACGGTGAAGACGTAGGCCTGCAGGACGGCGACCAGGATCTCGAAGAGAGTGAAGGCGCCGCCGAAGGCGAGGGTTCCGATACCGAGGGCAGCCCAGCCGCCGCCCGCGGTGAAGAAGAAGAACTGGGTCGCTGCGAAGCAGAGGACCAGGATCATGTGGCCGACGACGAGGTTCATCAGCAGTCGCAGGGTGAGGGTCACCGGGCGGATGATGAACGTCGAGATGAGCTCGATCGGCGTGACGATGAAGTAGACCGGCCACGGCACGCCCGACGGGAAGAGCGCGTTCTTGAAGAAGTTCTTCGGGCTCTTCTTGATGCCGGCGTAGATGAACGTGACGTAGCTGACCACGGCGAGCGTGAGCGGAACCGCGATGATCGCCGTTCCCGGCATGTTCAGGAACGGGATGATGCCCGTGATGTTCATGAACAGCACCATGAAGAAGATCGTGGTGAGGATCGGCAGGAAGCGATCGCCGTCCTTGCGGCCCAGCAGGTCGTGAGCGATGCCGCCGCGGACGAAGCCGAGGCCCATCTCGACGAGGCTCTGGAACCGGCCGGGCACGACCTTCATGCGGCGGGTGCCGAGCCAGAGGATCAGGACGACGGCGATCACCGAGAGCAACTGGATCAGGTGGATCCGGTTGACCGGGATGGGTCCGACGTGGAAGAGGATCTCCGGGAAGAACTCATCGATCGAAGGGCCGTGGAACTCGCCATCCGAGGACGCGAGTCGGGGGGTCAGGGTCGCAGCAAGATTAAACAGCGCGGGCTCCAGCTTCGGGGCACCGGTCAGAACCGGGGCGACGATGGTCGGTGTGCTACACAGCGCAAGCGCTCGCGGGCGAGCGGCGGGCACTCCTCAACACTATCAGAATCCAAGGGTGCCCTAAGACCGCGGGGCGGTGTCCGCCGGGCCGTCCGAGGGATCGTTCGCCGCCCCCGGCGCGCGGTCCTCGAGCACCTCGGTGGGCAGTGTGGTGTCGCTGACGTTCGGCAGCCGCATCTGGGTGAGGACGACGACATCGATGATGAGGGACATCAGCACCCCGGCGACGATCGACAGGAAGAACACCATCGGCTCGATCCACGGCTGTCCGGCGAGCATGATCATCACGACGACGAAGACCCCGAGCTTCAGAAGCCAGCCGCCCAGCACGATCGCGAAGAACAGCTGCACGTAGAGCGGGTCACCGTACCAGCGGTTGGCGATCAGGATGCTCAGCCCGGTGATGCCGAGGAACAGGGCGGCCAGGAGCACGCCGAGAAGGCCGCTCACGAGCCCCTCCCCCTGCGCGACCGCGAAGCCGATCCCGCCGGCGACGAGAGCCAGCACGACGGTGGCCACCGCCGACCAGACGAGCGTGCGACGCAGGATCGGGGTGCTGGAAACGGGGCTGGGACTCATCGGGGCTCCAGAGGGATCGGGTCGGGCGCAGCGCCCGCGGCGGTCTTGCGTCGGCGGGTGGGGCTCAGGGTGATGACGAGGCACGCGGCGATGCCGACGACCCCGAAGGCGACGCCGGGAAGGTACTGGCCAGGCCAGTCCTCCCGGGCGCCGACGTACATCAGGAGGACGGCGAGGGAGATGACGGCCGTCCAGGCGTAGAAGATGAGGACCGCGTCGCGGTCGCGGTGCCCGAGGTCGAGCATCCGGTGGTGCAGGTGCTTCCGGTCCGGGGAGAACGGCGAGCGGCCGGCGCTCATCCGACGCAGCACGGCGAGCCCGAAGTCGAGCAGCGGGAGGAGCACGACGAGCAGCGGGAGCAGGATGGGCAGGAAGGCGCCGATGAGCTGCGAGCGCCCGAGGCGCTCCGGGTCCAGGGCGGACGGATCCATCTGCCCGGTGATCGCGATGGCCGAGGTCGCCATGAGCAGACCGATCACGAGTGCCCCCGAGTCGCCCATGAACAGCTTCGCCGGACTCCAGTTCAACGGCAGGAAGCCGAGGCACGCGCCGATGAGGACCGCCGCGAGGAAGGTGGAGAGGTTGAAGTAGCTCGACGCACCGGAGTCGCGCGTGAAGATGTACGAATAGGCGAAGAAGACCCCGTTGGAGATCAGGCAGACACCGGCGACGAGGCCGTCCAGCCCGTCGATGAAGTTCACGGCGTTCATGACGATCACGATCGCGAACATCGTGATCGTGATGCTCAGCCAGCTCGACACCACGATGAGGTCGCCGAACGGCAGGGAGAGGATCTGCAGACCGCCGCCGACCGTGATGATGCCCGCGGCGAGGAACTGCGCGCCGAGCTTGATCATCCAGTCGATGTCCCAGAGATCGTCCATCACCCCGATCACGGCGATGAGGAGTGCGGCGGCGAGGATGGACCACATGGTCTGCGGGGGCGTCCAGATGCTCTGGAAGAAGGGGTTGGCCGCCGATACCGCGAAGGCGGCGACGATGCCGAGGAAGATCGCGACGCCGCCGAGGCGGGGCGTCGGCGTGGTGTGCACATCCCGCTCGCGGATGCCGGGATACAGCTTGAAGCGCAGGCTCAACCGCCACACCGCCCACGTCAGCACGAAGGTGATCGCGGCGGTGACGATGATCGTGAAGAGGTACTGCTTCACGAATCCCCGTCCTGCGGCTCCGGCTCCAGCAGATCGCCCAGTACCTCGCGCAGCTGCTCCCTGGTCACGACGCCGTCCCGCAGGATCCGGACGACGCCCTCCTCGGCATCGGGGCCGCGGCGCACGAGAGAGGTCGCGTCGACGATCGTGGAGGCGACGCCGTTCCTGCTCATGCCGTCGTCCAGGTACACCGCGACGCTGTCGCCCAGCATCTTCTCCGCGTCGAGCGCGGAGATCGCCGCCGCCTTGCCGGTGAGGTTGGCGCTGGACACCGCGAGCGGCCCGGTCTCGGCCAGCAGTTCGAGAACCACGCGCCCCTCGGGCATGCGGACGGCGACCGTGCCCTGGGTCTCCCCGAGATCCCACACCAGAGAGGGCTGCGCAGGAAGGACGATCGTGAGTCCGCCCGGCCAGAACGCGTCGACCAGGCGCTGGACCGGCTCCGGAACAGCCTCCGCGAGGGCCGTCAGTGTCTCCTTCGTGCCGACGAGCACAGGCGGCGGCTGATTGCGGCCGCGCCCCTTGGCATCCAGGAGGCGCTGCACCGCGGGCGGCGAGAAGGCGTCGGCGGCGACGCCGTAGACGGTGTCGGTGGGGATGACGATGAGGTCGCCGCGGCCGATCGCCTGACGCGCGTTGCGCATCCCAGCGAGCAGCTGCGCCTCGTCGCTGCAGTCGAAGATGGGGGACATGACGGTTCGATTCTACGCGGGGCGGGTTCGGGACGAGCTCGACGTCTGCTGATCAGGGACGCACGGCGGTGGTGGTGCGATCGCGCAGCGTCAGGTCGCGATGGGTGGCCGCGGCCCGCCAGCCGTCCGCCGCGAGCAGCTCGCGGATCGGAGCGCCCTGCAGCTCTCCGTGCTCGATCACAAGGGTTCCGCCGGATCGCAGCAGGCGGAGAGCTCTGGTGCTGAGCACCCGGACGACGTCGAGGCCGTCCTCTCCGCCGTAGAGCGCCAGTGCCGGGTCGAACAGGCGCACCTCCGGGTCGCGGGGGATCGCCTGCGCCGGCACGTACGGCGGGTTGGAGATGACGACGCTCGCGGTGCCGTCGAGCTCGGGGAACGCGTCTGCGAGATCGGACAGCACGAGGGTGAGGTTCTCGACGCCCTCGACGTTGCGTCGCGCCCAGGCGTGCGCCTCCGGAGAGAGCTCAGCGGCGTACACCCGGGCGTGCGGCACCTCCGTGGCCATCGCGAGCGCGATCGCGCCACTGCCCGTGCCGAGGTCGACCCCGATCGGCGACGGCTCCCCCGAGCCCAGGAGAGCGTCGATCGCGTACTGCACCACCGTCTCCGTCTCGGGACGCGGGACGAAGACGCCGGGGCCGACGGCGAGCTCCAGGTGCCGGAACGGCGCGGTGCCGGTGAGATGCTGCAGGGGCTCGCGGCCCGCTCGCCGGGCGACGAGGGCGTCCAGCACGGTCGCATCCTCCTCGTCGAGTCGGTCACCGCGGATCACCGCTGCCTGCACCTCTCCCCGACGCTGTCCACGGACGTGCCCGGCGAGCAGCTCCGCGTCGACGAGGGGGTCGGGCACGCCGGCGTCTGCGAGACGCTGCGCGGCGGCGCGCACGGCCGCGGCGAGAGAGAGGTCGGGCATGGCTCCAGCGTAGAGTGCGCAGCCGTCACAATGCCCCGCGCCCCATCACGCTCGCCTAGGCTGGAGCGGCAGCGCACCCGCACAGGAAGGCTCCCCCATGTCCGGCATCCACCCCGACATCACCACCGCTTTCGGGAACACCCCGCTCGTCCGCCTCAACCGCGTGACCGAGGGTCTCGGCGCCACCGTGCTCGCGAAGCTCGAGTACTACAACCCGGCGTCGAGCGTGAAGGACCGCATCGGCATCGCCATGATCAACGCAGCCGAGGCCGCCGGCGAGCTCTCCCCTGGCGGCACCATCGTGGAGTCGACGAGCGGCAACACCGGCATCGCCCTCGCCATGGTCGGCGCCGCGCGCGGCTACCGCGTCATCCTCACCATGCCCGCCTCGATGTCGAAGGAGCGCCGTGTGCTGCTCAAGGCGTTCGGCGCGGAGATCGTCCTCACCGACCCCACCAAGGGCATGAAGGGGGCCATCGAGGAGGTCAAGCGGATCGTCGACGAGACCCCCGGCGCCGTCTGGATCCGCCAGTTCGAGAACGCGGCGAACCCGCAGATCCACCGCGAGACCACGGCGCAGGAGATCCTCCGGGACACCGACGGCGCGGTCGACATCTTCATCGCCGGCGTCGGCACGGGCGGCACCGTCACCGGCACCGGACAGGCGCTGAAGGCGGCCAAGCCCGAGGTCCAGGTCATCGCCGTCGAGCCCAAGGACTCCCCCGTCCTGACCGAGGGACACCCCGGACCGCACAAGATCCAGGGCATCGGCCCGAACTTCGTGCCCGACATCCTCGACCGTGAGGTGCTCGACGAGATCATCACCGCGGAGTTCGAGGACTCGCTGCGCGTGGCCCGCGAGCTCGCGGCGAAGGAGGGACTGCTGGTCGGCATGTCCTCCGGTGCCGCCGTCTCGGCCGCGCTGACCGTCGCCGCACGCCCGGAGAACGCCGGCAAGACCATCGTCGTGATCATCCCGGACACCGGCGAGCGGTACCTCTCCACCGCCCTGTTCGAGGATCTGCGGGAGGACTGAGGTCGTCGATGGGCATGATGGGGCGAATGCGCGAGGACATCGCCGCCGCGCGCCTTCGCGATCCGGCCGCGCGCAGCGCGATCGAGGTGGCTCTGCTCTACCCCGGCCTGCATGCTGTCTGGGCGCACCGCGTCTCCCACGCGCTGTGGCGGCGACGCTTCCGCCTCCTCGCCCGTGCCGGGTCGCAGGTGTCCCGCTGGCTGACCGGCGTCGAGATCCACCCGGGAGCCCGGATCGGACGGCGCTTCTTCATCGACCACGGCATGGGCGTCGTGATCGGCGAGACCGCGGAGATCGGCGATGACGTGCTCATGTACCACGGTGTGACCCTCGGCGGTCGGACACGGGACGTGGGCAAGCGGCACCCCACCCTGCGCGACGGCGTCGCCGTGGGCGCGGGAGCGAAGATCCTCGGCCCCGTCACGGTCGGCGCCCGCTCGGTGGTGGGCGCCAACGCCGTGGTCACGAAGGACGCGCCCGCCGACAGCGTGCTCGTGGGGGTGCCGGCGAAGCCGCGCCAGCGGACCGCCGGCGAGGACACCAGAGCCCTGCTGACCGCCCCGGACTACTCCATCTGACGCGCCGCCCGGCGACCCGAGCGGTGCTCGCTGCGGCCCTCCATCCGACGACGCAGGAAGACGAGCGGAAGCAGCACGCTGCCGAGCGCCGTCACCAGCCAGACGATGACGGCGCCCAGCAGCCACCCGGTCAGGTCGACGATGCGCAGGCCCCCGATGGGCAGGAGCACGACGACCATGAGGGCGATGAGCGTGGAGAAGATCCCGATGCCGCCCATGAGCACGGGCGCGTAGCGATCGGCGAGCCTGCTCACCCACGGCGAGAGGACGCTCTGCAGCACGGCGAACACCACGATGCACACGACGAACCCCCACCACTGGTCCCACTGGATCTGGAAACCGTCGAGGAGCAGGTCCGCCGCCAGCAGACCGAGGCCGGCCGACACGAGATACATCAGGCCGCGGTACAGGAGTGTGATCACGGGGCGAGCCTAGCGCGGCACCGGGGCGGGGTCACTGCGCGACGAAGAACGGGACGGCGCCCACCAGGATCCCGATCCCCAGCATCACGAGCGACACGATGACCGCGCGCCACAGCACCTTGCGATGGTGGTCTCCGAGGTTCACCCCGGCGAGGGAGACGAGCAGCAGGATCGCGGGCACGAGCGGGCTCTGCAGATGCACCGGCTGCCCGGTGATCGAGGCCCTGGCCATCTCGACCGGATCGATGCCGAAGCTCGCCGCGCTCTGGGCGAGCACCGGGAGGATCCCGAAGTAGAAGGCGTCGTTCGACATGAAGAACGTGAACGGGATGGACAGCACGCCCGTGATCGGAGCGAGGAAGGGTCCGAGCGCGGGCGGCAGCACGTTCGTGATCCAGTTCGCCATGGCGTCGACCATGCCGGTGCCGGAGAGGACCCCCACGAGGACGCCGGCCGCGATGACCATCGACACGACGCCGACGATGCTTGGGGCGTGCGCGACGATCTCGGCCGCCTGCTCCTTGATGCCGCGGAAGTTGACGACGAGGGCGATTCCCGCGCCGACCATGAACACGTAGGGCAGCGGCAGGATGTCGATCACCAGGAGCACCATGACGGCGACGGTCAGCAGCAGGTTGAACCAGATCAGCCGCGGGCGCAGGGTCGGCCGGGCGGGGTCCAGCATGGTGTCGGCCATCGCCGTGTCTGCGGGGTCGACGCTCCCGGCGGCGACCGGGGCGTGTCCGCCGGCGACGACGACGAGGTTGCCGGTGCGCAGCGAGGCACGAGCGCCCGGCTTGAGCTCGGCGCCGCGGAAGATCCGGGGCACCGAGGAGAGGACGCCGCCGTCGGCTCCGGTGAGCCGGCCGTCCGCGTCGATCCGTCCCAGGCGGCGCCGCTCCCCCAGGCCGAGGAGCCAGGCGAACCCGAGCGCCACGACGATGCCTGCGCCCAGAGCGGGGAGCATCGGAACGAAGATCTCCGTCGGCTGCACACCGAGCGCGGTCGCGGCGCGCACGGTCGGGCCGCCCCACGGGACGATGTTGAGCGTGCCGTTCATGAGACCGGCGACGCAGGTGAGGACGACGGGGCTCATGCCGAGGCGCAGGTAGATGGGCAGCATCGCGGAGGTCGTGATGATGAACGTCGTCGAGCCGTCGCCGTCGAGGGAGACCGCGCCGGCGAGGATCGCCGTCCCGAGCACCACCTTCGCGGGGTCGTCGCCGAGCACCCGCGTGATCAGCCGGATGAGGGGGTCGAAGAGTCCGACGTCGATCATGATGCCGAAGAACATGATCGCGAACATCAGCAGCGCCGCCGTGGGCGCCATGGTGCCGATCGAGTCGAGGATCATGTCGCCGAGCCCGAGCCCCGCTCCCGCGAAGAGCCCGAAGGCGGTCGGCACCAGGATCAGGGCCACCATGGGGGTGAGGCGTTTGGTCATGATCAGCGTCATGAACACGAGGACCATCGTGAAGCCGAGGATGACGAGCACGCCCTCCGGCGGTACGAAGGCCACGTCGTAGGTGGGGGCTTCCTCCTCGGCAGCAGCGATCAGCGCGGTCGATGCGTGGAACATGCGTGACTCCTTCGTCGTCGCTCCGTCATCGCTGACGGATCCTGACGAGGCTAGGGAATCCGGGGACGCGGAGCGCGGTATGCCGCATTCCCGGGCCTTGTGCGCGTACCGTGACTTCTGCGCATATTGCGCGTCGAGGAGGTGTCGATGTCCCCGCGGAGACGGGTCCGGTTCGCGACCCGCGCGCTGCTGCTGCACCTCGCCGCCGTCGCCCTCGTCGTCGCGCTGTGCACGGGCGTGTACCTCGCCCTCGCGGTCCAGCAGCTGCGCGCCGAGGCGGAGTCGACCGCGCTCGGCATCGCGAGGACCCTGGCGGAGGACGCGCAGGTGCGGGCGGCGGTCGCCGCCATCTCCGCGTCGGACGACGAGCCGGATGCGGAGGCGCTGCGCGACGGGGAGCTGCAGCAGATCGCCGCCGCCGTCACGGCGCGCACCGGAGCCCTGTTCGTCGTCATCACCGACGACCAGGGCATCCGCCTCGCCCATCCCCTGCCGTCGCGGATCGGCGAGGTGGTGAGCACCCCCTTCGCCGAGGTGCTGGCGGGCCACGAGGTGGTCGACTGGCAGACCGGTACGCTCGGCGAGTCCGCCCGCGCGAAGGTGCCGGTGCGCGACGACTCCGGCACACCGGTCGGCGAGATCAGCGTCGGGTTCGAGCGCGCGGGTGTGTTCGACGACCTGCCGCCCCTCCTCACCGCTCTCGGTCTCACCGCCGCCGGCGCGCTCACCCTCGCCCTCCTGACCTTCCTGCTCCTGCGCCGCCGCTGGGAACGGTTGACCATCGGCGTGCAGCCCGAGGAGCTGGTCGCCCTCGTGCAGAATCAGACGGCGGTGCTCGACGGCGTCGGCGACGGCGTGCTCGCCGTCGATCAGGACGGTGTCGTGCGCGTGAGCAATGCGGCGGCGGACCGGCTCCTCGGGCTCCACGATCCGGTCGGCCACACCGTGGACACGCTCCCCCCGATCGTGCGTGACACCGCCATCGGGGCTCGCGACCGTGCGGAGGCCGTCGTGGGCGACCGGATGCTGTACCTCGAATCGCGCGCGGTGCGACGCGACGGGCGCGCGCTCGGCGATGTGCTGATCGTGCGCGACCGCACCGACCTCATCGCCCTGACCGAGCGGCTGGAGGCCGTCCGGACGATGACCTCCGCGCTGCGTGTCCAGCGCCACGAGTTCGCGAACCGCCTTCATGTGGCCGCGGGCCTCCTCGACGCCGGTCGCGTCGACGACGCCAGGGCATTCCTCGGCGAGCTGGTGAGTCGCGGTCCGGTGGCGTTCCCCGTCGCCGGACTCGACCTCGTGGGCGACCCGTTCCTGCACGCCTTCCTCGGAGCCAAGGGCGTCGAGGCCGCCGAACGGGGCGTCGCCCTGCGGATCGGGGACGAGACTCACCTGATCGGCACCGTCCGCCGGGCCGAGGACGTGGCGAGCGTGCTGGGCAACCTCGTCGACAACGCGGTCGTGGCCGCCGTCGCAGGCACGCGGGAGCCGCGGTGGGTGGACGTCTCCGTGCTGAGCGACGGTGACGCGCTCGTCGTCACCGTCGCCGACTCCGGCGACGGTCTGCGCGAGCCCGACCCACGGACGAGCGCCGTCGAGGACGGAAGCGAGGACGCCGTGCACGGGCACGGCATCGGTCTGCCGCTCGCGACGGAGATCGCCCGCCGGAGCGGAGGCGACCTCTGGATCATCGACCCCGGCAGTCCCGGCAACGGCGCGGTGTTCGCCGCCCGGCTCGGGGATGCCGTCGACCCCGCCCCGCGTGTCCCGAAGGAGAACCCATGACCGATCCGCTGCGCGCGCTCATCCTCGACGACGACTTCCGGGTGGCCGACCTGCACCGGACGATCGTGGACGATCAGCCCGGATACGCCGTGACCGGGACAGCGCGGTCCTGCGCCGAGGCGCGCGACCTCGTGCGCTCGACACGCCCCGACCTCCTGCTCGCCGACGTCTACCTCCCCGACGGGGACGGCATCGGACTCGTCCGCGAGCTCGGGGTCGACGCGATCCTCATCTCCGCCGCGGACGACGCGCCCACCGTGCGCCGCGCACTGCGCGCCGGCGCCGTGGGCTACCTCGTGAAGCCCTTCGACCGACGCGCTCTCACGGGACTCCTCGACCGGTACACCCGCTACCGCAACCTGCTCGCGGGTGATCGGCCCGTCACGCAGGAAGACGTAGACCGCGCGCTGACGATCCTGCACGGCGGCGGCGAGCCGGTCTCCCTGTCGCGCTCGGCCACCGAGCAGCGCGTGCTCGCGGCGCTCGGCGACGGCGAGGCCTCCGCCGCGGAGGTCGCCGAGCGGGTCGGCATCTCCCGGGCCACGGCGCAACGGCACCTCGCGGCTCTCGCCGCACGGACCATCGTCGAGGTGCGGTTGCGCTACGGGTCGACCGGGCGTCCCGAGCACCGGTACGCCGCGCGCACCTGACTCCGTCGCGGGAGCCGCTCAGCCCTCGGAGCCGACGGCAGCCAGACGCGCCTCCTCGTCGGCGGCGATGGCGCTCTCGATGATGGGGTCGAGCGCACCGTCCATGACCTGATCGAGGTTGTACGCCTTGAACCCGGTGCGGTGATCCGCGATCCGGTTCTCGGGGAAGTTGTAGGTGCGGATGCGCTCCGAGCGGTCCATGCCGCGGATCTGCGACTTGCGCGCGTCGGAGGCGGCCGCATCGAGCTCCTCCTGCTGCTTGGCCAGCAGCCGGGCACGCAGCACCCGCATCGCCGCCTCGCGGTTCTGCAGCTGCGACTTCTCGTTCTGCATGGACACGACGATGCCGGTGGGCACGTGCGTGATGCGGACAGCGGAGTCGGTGGTGTTCACCGACTGTCCACCGGGGCCGGACGAGCGGAACACGTCGATCTTCAGATCGTTCTGATCGATCTGGATCTCCTCGGGCTCGTCGACCTCGGGGAACACCAGCACGCCGGTCGTGGAGGTGTGGATGCGGCCCTGCGACTCCGTGGCGGGAACCCGCTGCACGCGGTGCACGCCGCCCTCGTACTTCAGATGCGCCCAGACGCCCTGCGCGGGGTCGGACGAGGAACCCTTGATGGCGACCTGCACGTCCTTGTAGCCGCCGAGGTCGGACTCGTTGCGCTCGAGCAGCTCGGTCTTCCACCCCTTCGACGCGGCGTACTGCACGTACATGCGCAGCAGATCCGCGGCGAACAGGGCCGACTCCGCGCCGCCCTCCCCCGCCTTGATCTCCATGATCACGTCGCGGGCGTCGTCCGGGTCGCGCGGGATGAGGAGGCGCCGCAGGCGCTCCTGCGCCGCCTGCACGCCCTCTTCGAGGGCGGGGACCTCCGCGGCGAAGGCCTCGTCCTCACGGGCCAGGTCCCGCGCCGCCTCCAGATCGTCGACGGCAGCCGTCCACGCCTCATGCGCCGCCACGATGCGCGACAGCTCGGCATACCGACGGTTGACGCGCTTGGCGCGTGCCGCGTCGGCGTGCACCGCCGGGTCGGAGAGCTCCTCCTGGACCCGGCGATGCTCGTCGATCAGAGTCTGGACGGACTCGAACACGTCGGACCTCAGCGGATGTTGTTGTCGTGCCCGTGGGCGCCCGAGGGCAGCGTCGGGATGGACTTCTGCATCTGCACGAGGAACTCCACGTTGGAGTGGGTCTCCTTGAGCTTGCCGAGCACGACCTCCAGGGCCTGCTGCGGGTCGAGCCCGGCGAGAGCGCGACGCAGCTTCCAGGTGATCTTGACCTCGTCGGCCGAGAGCAGCATCTCCTCGCGGCGCGTGCTGGACGCGTTCACGTCCACCGCCGGGAAGATGCGCTTGTCGGCGAGCTGACGGGAAAGGCGCAGCTCGCTGTTGCCGGTGCCCTTGAACTCCTCGAAGATGACCTCGTCCATCTTGGAGCCGGTCTCGACGAGCGCGGTGGCGAGGATCGTGAGGGATCCGCCGTTCTCGATGTTGCGGGCAGCACCGAAGAAGCGCTTCGGCGGGTAGAGCGCGGACGCGTCGACGCCGCCGGTGAGCACGCGGCCGGACGCCGGAGCGGCCAGGTTGTACGCACGACCGAGACGGGTGATCGAGTCGAGCAGCACGACCACGTCGCGGCCCAGCTCGACGAGACGCTTGGCCCGCTCGATCGCGAGCTCGGCGACCGTCGTGTGGTCTTCCGCGGGACGGTCGAAGGTCGAGGCGATGACCTCGCCCTTCACGGTGCGCTCCATGTCGGTGACCTCCTCGGGGCGCTCGTCGACGAGCACGACCATGAGGTGCACCTCGGGGTTGTTCTGCGCGATCGCGTTGGCGATCTGCTGCAGGACGATGGTCTTCCCGGCCTTCGGCGGCGCCACGATGAGGCCGCGCTGGCCCTTGCCGATCGGCGCGACGAGGTCGATGATCCGCTGCGTCAGCTTCTCCGGAGCCGTCTCCAGGCGCAGGCGCTCTTGCGGGTAGAGCGGGGTGAGCTTGCCGAACTCCACGCGGGTGGCCGCGTCGTCGACCGAGAGGCCGTTGATCGAGTCGACCTTGACGAGCGCGTTGTACTTCTGGCGGCCCTGCTGCTCGCCCTCGCGCGGCTGCTTGATCGACCCGACGACCGCGTCGCCCTTGCGGAGGTTGTACTTCTTGACCTGGCCGAGCGAGACGTAGACGTCGCTGGGGCCGGCCAGGTAGCCGGTGGTGCGCACGAAAGCGTAGTTGTCGAGCACGTCGAGGATGCCGGCGATCGGGATGAGGACGTCGTCCTCGGTGATCTCCGTCTCGAACTCGTCGGCCTGGCCGCCGCTGCGACGCTTGTTGCGCTGACGGTTGCGGCCGTTGCCGTTACCCGACTGGTCGTCGTCGGCCGGCGCGTTCTGCGCCTGCTCATGGCCGCCGCCCTGACCCCGGCCACGGTTGCGGTTGCGGTTGCGGTTGCGGCCTCGACCGCCCTGCTCCTCACCGCTGTCTCCCTCGCCGGACGCATCCTTCGCCGGAGCGTCCGCCTCGGCCTCGTTCTTCGCGGCGGCGCTGTCGTTCCTCGACTCGCTCTTCGCTGCGTCGTTCTTCGCCGCGTCGTTCTTGGCGCGGCCGCCCTGAGCGGTGCCCGCCTCGGCGGTCTCCGTCGCGCTTTCGGCGGGTGCTGCCTCGGCCTTCTCGGTCTTCGCCTCCGGAGCCTCGGCGTCCGCCTTCTTCGTGCGACGGCCGCGGGCGGACTTGGGGGCCTCGGCCGGCGCCTCGACGGTCTCGGCAGCGGGGGCCGCTTCGGCCGGTGCGGCTTCAGCGGGGGCCTCGGCGTCGGCCTTCTTCGCCCGCGTGCGGCGCGGAGCCTTCGCCTTCGGGGCCGCCTCCGCAGCCTCGGCGGAGGCGGCGGCAGCCGCAGGGGCCTCGGCCGAACCGGACTCCTCCGCGGCCTTGGCCGCCTTGGCCGCAGCCGTGGCGGTATTCGCCCGACGCGGTGCGCGCTTCTTGGCCGGAGCGGATTCGGTCGCCTGCTCGGCGACGGGGGCATCGGCGGTCGGAGCCGCCTGATCGTTCTGGGTCTCGGAGAGGTTCTCCACGAGTACTCCCTTATAGGTCATGGGAAATGAGCGTGAACGCGCACAACGGGTGCTGCGCACGATCGCACGGGCTGACGCTCGGCGTCAGCCAGCCTCGGCACTTGGGCCTCAGGGGTTCGCGTGCGGGTCTTGCAAGAGATGCAATGGGGCCAGATTCACGAATGCTACGTGGAGCCCTCCGCTCGATCCCCCACTGTACCACCACGGACGTCGACGGCGAGCAGGAGCGCCTCCCACGGGGTGTCGGTCACCCGATTGGCCACATCGACGGCGTCCAGACGACTGCCAGGCCCGTCGGCGAGCACGAGCACGCTGGGTCCGGCGCCGGAGACGACGGCCGCGAATCCCGCGGCGCGCAGCGCCTGCACGAGGCGCTGCGTCTCGGGCATGGCGCCGGCGCGGTAATCCTGGTGCAGCCGGTCCGCGGTCGCGTCGAGCAACAGTTCCGGGCTCTGCATCAGCGCCGCGATGAGCAGCGCCGACCGGGACACGTTGAACACCGCGTCGGCCGTGGAGACGTGCGGCGGCTGCAGGGAACGGGCCTGCGAGGTGGACATCGTGTAGGCCGGGACGAGGACGAGCGGCGACACGCCGCGGTGCACGAGGAGCTTCTTGTGCTGCGGGCCCCGCTCCCCCATCCATGCGATCGTGAGTCCGCCGAACAGTGCGGGCGCCACGTTGTCCGGATGGCCCTCCAGCTCGGTCGCGAGGCGCAGCAGATCGGTGTCGGAGATGTCGACGTCGCCGGCCAGCAGCCCCTTCGCCGCGAGCACGCCGGCGGCGACGGCCGCGCCAGAGGAGCCGAGACCGCGGCCGTGCGGGACGGCGTTCTCGGCCACGATGCGCAGGCCGGGCATCGCGCGGCCTGCGTCGGCGAACACGTAGGCGATCGTGCGGACGATGAGATTGGACGCATCCCGCGGGATCTCCTCGGCGCCGGAACCGGAGACCTCGATCTCGAGCTGCCCCTCGGGCAGCGCCGTCACCTCGAGGCGGTCGTAGATGCTGAGCGCCAGGCCGAGCGTGTCGAAGCCGGGGCCCAGGTTGGCGCTCGTCGCCGGCACCGTCACCTCGACCGTGCGTCCCACGCGCGCACCGTGCTCCTCGGGGGCGGGAGCCGTGGCCGTCACCGTGGTCACTCGCCTTCCACCCGGAGGACGGACACGACGCGGGCGACGACGTCGCTGCCCGCGAGCACGTCCACCGTGTCGCTCAGGGCCTGCTCCGTCGCGCGATGCGTGCCGATGATGAGGCGCGCGGTCGGCTCGTCCTCCCCCTCGACGGTCTGCACGACGGTCGCGACGGACACGCCGCCGTCGCTGAGGATCCCGGCGACGGTGGCCAGCACGCCCGGGGCGTCGGAGACCTCGAGGGTGATCTGGTACCGGGTCGTGACATGGCCGATGGGCACGACGGGGAGGTTCGCCCGCGTGGACTCGCCCACCCCGACGCCGCCGGCGATGTGCCGACGAGCGGCCGAGACCACGTCGCCGAGCACGGCGGACGCCGTCTGGATCCCACCCGCGCCCGCGCCGTAGAACATGAGGGAGCCCGCCGCCTCAGCCTCGACGAAGACGGCGTTGTTGGCGCCGTGCACGGAGGCGAGCGGGTGGGCGACCGGCACGAGGGCCGGGTAGACCCGCACCGAGATGGACTCGGCGCCGTCGGCCTCGATGCGCTCGCACACGGCGAGCAGCTTGATCACGAAGCCCGCCGCGCGGGCCTCCTCGATCATGGATGCCGTGATCGCGGTGATGCCCTCGCGGTGCACCGCCTCCAGCGGCACCGCGGTGTGGAAGGCGAGGCTGGCGAGGATCGCGGCCTTCTGCGCGGCGTCGTAGCCTTCGACGTCCGCGGTGGGGTCGGCCTCCGCGTATCCGAGGCGCTGCGCGTCCGCCAGCACGTCGGCGAAGTCGGCGCCCTCCGTGTCCATCCGGTCGAGGATGTAGTTCGTCGTTCCGTTGACGATGCCCATGATCCGCACGACGCGGTCGCCGGCGAGGGAATCGCGCAGCGGACGGATGATCGGGATGGCGCCCGCGGCCGCCGCTTCGTAGTAGACCGAGGCGCCGACGCGATCCGCCGCCTCGAACAGCTCCGGCCCGTGGGTGGCCAGCAGTGCCTTGTTGGCCGTGACCACGTCGGCTCCGGAGCCGATCGCCTGGAGGATGTTCGTGCGGGCGGGCTCGATGCCGCCGATGAGCTCGATCACGATGTCGGCGCCGAGGATGAGCGACTCGGCGTCGGTCGTGAAGAGCTCCTTCGGGAGGTCGACGTCGCGGGGCGCGTCGAGGTTGCGCACCGCGATGCCCGCCAGGTCCAGCGCAGCACCCGCACGGTCGGCCAGCTCGTCGCCGTGGCGGAGCAGGAGGGCCGCCACCTGGGAGCCGACGGCTCCGGCGCCCAGCAGCGCCACGCGAAGTCGTCTGTAGTCAGTCATGGATGCTCCTTCGATGGTGGGTCATCGTGCTCCCTCGGGGGCGTGCGCCCCGTCGATGCCCGCGTCGCGGGCCAGCAGGTCGTGGACGGTCTCGCCGCGGACGATCACCCGCGAGCGCCCCTCGCGCACCGCAACGATGGGCGGCCGCGGGACGTGGTTGTAGTTGCTCGAGAGCGAGGCGCAGTAGGCGCCGGTCGCCGGGACGGCCAGGAGATCGCCCGGCGTGACGTCTCCGGGAAGGTACTCGTGGTCGACGACGATGTCGCCGGACTCGCAATGCTTGCCGACGACCCGGCTCAGCTGAGGCTCGTCGGTCCCCGTCCGCGAGGCGAGGCGGGCCGAGTAGCTGGCGCCGTAGAGGGCTGTGCGGGCGTTGTCGCTCATCCCGCCGTCGACGCTGACATACCGCCGCGTGGCCCCGGAGGCGACAGTGACGTCCTTCGTCGTCCCTACCTCGTAGAGCGTCACGCCCGCCGTGCCCACGATTGCGCGCCCGGGCTCGAACGAGAGCGCAGGCACCGCGATGCCCCGCGCCGCGCAGCCCTCGGCCACTGCCGCCACGATGCCGTCGGCGAGCTCGTCGATCGGCGTGGGGTCGTCGACGCGGGTGTAGGCGATGCCGAAGCCGCCGCCGAGGTTCAGCTGCGGCACCGGGCCACCTTCGAGGAGGGCGGCGTGCAGTTCGAGCACGCGCGACGCGGATTCGCGGAAGCCGGCCACGCCGAAGATCTGGGAGCCGATGTGGCAGTGCAGGCCCGCGAACTCCAGCCCCGGGATCTCGCGGATCCGCGCCACCGCGGCCTCGGCCTCGGCGAGCGGGAAGCCGAACTTCTGGTCCTCGTGGGCCGTGGCGAGGAAGTCGTGGGTCTCGGCGTGGACGCCGCTGATGACCCGGACCATCACGCGCTGCACGGTGTCCGTGCGCGCCGTGATGGCGGCGAGGCGCTCGATCTCGATCGCACTGTCGACGACGATCGTGCCGACACCGAGAGCGACCGCGCGCTCCAGCTCGGCGACCGACTTGTTGTTGCCGTGGAAGCCCAGCGACGCCGGTGCGACCCCCGCGGCGAGGGCGACCTCGAGCTCGCCACCGGTGCACACGTCGATGCGGAGCCCCTCGTCGACGACCCAGCGGGCGACCGTCGTGCACAGGAAGGCCTTGCCGGCGTAGTACACCTGCGCGGTGGTGCCGTGCGTGGACGCGGCGCGGTCGAACGCGTCGCGGAAGGCCCGGGCGCGGCGACGCACCTCGTCCTCGTCGAGGACGAGGAGCGGCGTGCCGTAGGTACGGGCGAGCTCGGGCGTCGGCACTCCGGCGAGCACGAGGCCGCCGTCCTCGTCGCGCGTGGCCGACGATGGCCAGACACCCGGCGCGAGATCGTTCGGATCCTCGGGGACGACAAGCCAGTCCGGAGCGAGCGTGGCGGCAGAGTCGAGCACGGAACACCAATCGTGGGACGGATCTCGGGCGGAGGCGCACATCGAGTTGCCCCGATTCTAGGGCACCCTCTGTCGGGCCCTGGTCATGGTGACACGCCGCGTCAACCCCCTGGGGAGCGGTACCGTCCGGCTCGTAGGGTGGGCACGTGGCAGACACCGACAACCGAGACTCCGAGAACCGCTCCGCAGCCCCGGCCCGCCCGGGACTCGTCGCCCGCGTCACGGGCCCGGTGATCGCCTGGGCCCTGGCTCGGCGACCGGTGAGGGCGGTGCTGCTGTACTCCGAACGCCGCGGTCCGATGCTCGCCGACAGCGTGACCTACCGCGCCCTGTTCAGCGTGTTCGCGGGCGTGCTCCTCGGCTTCTCCCTCGCGGCCCTCTGGCTCTCCGGGAACCCGGAGGCGTGGCGCGCGATCATCGACGCCGTGCAGTCCGCGGTCCCCGGGCTCATCGGCGAGGGCGGCGTCATCAATACCAACGACCTCCGGACCCCGGCGTCGTTCTCGATCGCCGGCATCGTCTCCCTCGTCGCGCTGATCGGTGCCGCGCTCGGCGCCATCGGCTCGCTCCGCACGGCCATCCGGACCATCGCCGGCACGATCCAGGCGGACATCCTGTGGATCTGGGTCATCGTCCGCAACCTCCTGCTCGCCGTCGGCATCGGGCTCGCGTTCGTACTCGCCGCCGGGATCACCTTCATCGGACAGCTCGGGGTGACCTGGATCGGCGATCTGCTCGGGGTGCCGTCGGATTCGCCACTGCTCGCCTGGACGGTCCGTCTCCTTTCCCTGCTCGTGGTCTTCATCCTCGACGCGGCCCTGATCGTCGGCGCCTTCCTCCTGCTCTCCGGCGTCCGGCCCGCCGCGCGTTCCCTGTGGAGCGGCGCCTTCCTCGGCGCCTTCGGCCTCATCGTGCTGCAGCAGCTCTCCGGGCTGTTCGTGGGCGGAGCGACGAGCAATCCCCTCCTCGCGTCGTTCGCCTCGCTCCTCGCGCTCCTGATCTGGCTCCAGCTGTCCACGCAGGTCATCCTCGTCGCGTGCGCCTACATCGTCACCGCCGAAGAGGAGCGCGGCGACCGCCTGCACGAGCGGTTCGGCGCGCGGACGTTCGTCCAGCGTCGGCTGCAGCGCGCCGAGGTCGACGTCAAGATCGCCACGGCAGAGCTGCGCGACGCCCAGCGCGCGGCGGCCGAGGAGAACGGCACGGTCGAGAAGGCGGCCAAGAAAGACTGACCATCCTCGTTGTGACCGCATTCGATATGGTGGTCACAACGATAGGGGGCGCATGTCCGCACCACGACGGCACACCGTGACCGTTCCCGGCGCCGCGGTGTCGGTCCTGGAATGGCACCCCTCCGTGGAGACGCAACCGCCCGTGCTGCTGCTGCACGGCGGCGGGGCCGACAGTGCGGAGCTCTCCTGGGGAGAGGTCGGGCCGGCGCTGGCGGCGGCCGGACACCGCGTCGTCGCGCCGGACCACCCGGGCTTCGGACGCAGCCCCCGCCTCGATGCGCCGCTCACCCAGGAGCGCCTGGTGCAATACGTCGGCGACCTCGTCGACGCCCTCGGGCTGCACGCCTACGCCATCGGAGGTCTTTCGATGGGCGCGGGCATGACGCTGGGCCATCTGCTCGACCGCCCGGACGGAGCACACGCCGCCGCCCTCCTCGGCAGCTACGGACTGATGCCACGCCTGGCGGACGGCGCCCTCGGCACCCTCTCGCACCTGTCGACCTTCCTGCTCCTGCGTTCGGGCCTGCTCGGTACGATGACACGCGTCTACGCACGCGACCGGAAGGCGATGACGCGAGGCCTCCAGGATCTCGTCCGCTCCCCCGACGCCCGCACCCCGGCTCTCGTCGATGCGGTGCTCGCCGAGGCAGCGACCGGCTCCGGTCTCACGACGTTCGGCGACTGGCAGCGGGATCAGGTGTGGCCGTTGCGACTGCGCACCGACTACCGAGATCGGCTCGCCGAGATCCGCGTCCCGGTCCTCCTCGTGCACGGCGACCGCGACTCCGGCGTCCCTCTCCGACGGATCGAGACGGCCGCGGAGATCCTGCCCGACGGGCAGCTCCTCGTGGCCCCCGGCGCCGGGCACTGGGTGCAGCGGGACCGTCCCGACCTCGTGATCCCCGCCCTGCGCGAGTGGTTCGCCCGAGGCTCCGATGCCTAGGCCGCTCGTCCCAGACCGCCGGGCACGCATCCTCGACGCGGCGGAGCGGATGGTCCTCGCGGAGGGGTTCGACTCGATGAGCGTCGCGGCGATCGCCCGCGCGGCCGGCATCGGCAAAGGCGCCGTCTATCTGGAGTTCGCCGCGAAGCGCGACATCCTCGACGCCCTGCTCCAGCGCGGAACCGGGCGGATCGCCGACGCCGTCGCCCGCACCGCAGGACTGCAGCCCTCGCTCAGCGCCCTCTACCGCGCCACGGCGACGGCGCTGCTCGACGACGAGCTCATGACGGCCGCGTTCCTCGACGACGCGGGAGTGCTCGGGGCCCACGTCGCCGCGCAACCGATGTCCCGGTACCGGACACGTCACGAGCAGGTCGTCGCCGGGATCCGTGGCCTCCAGCGTCAGGGCCGGATCGTGCCGGACGTGGAGCCCGAAGCCCTCGCCCTCGCGCTCTCCAGCGCCACCCTCGGACTGCTCTCCGCGGCCCGCACGCTGGGACCGCTCGACCGAGGAACGCTGAAGAGCGCCATCGACACGGTCGGCCGCATGGCCGCGAGCTTCGAGACGGAGTGACATGCATCACGAGACATCGGGTCCCCCAGGAGCCACGCCGCTCCTCCTGCTGCACGGCGGTGGCGTCGCCGGCTGGATGTGGGAACCGCTGCGCGCGCACCTCGATCCCGTGCGGCGGGTCATCGTCCCGGATCTTCCCGGTCACGGCCGCAGTGCGGCCGAGGACTACGCGTCGCACGAGGAGACGGTGGCGAGGCTCATCCCCCTGCTGGAACGGGAGACCGGACCGGCCACCGTCGTCGGCTTCTCCCTCGGCGCGCAGCTCGCCGTCCTGCTCGCGGCACGACGGCCGGACCTCGTCGCCGACGCCGTCGTCATCAGCGCCCAGGCGGAACCGCTGCGCGCCGTCCGACCGACCCTCGCGTTGCTGCGGCTCACGGCCGGGCTCGCCAGGAACGAGCGGTTCGCGCGTCTGCAGGCGCGCGAACTGTTCATCCCGGACGCACTGCTCCCCCGCTATCTGGAGACCTCCGCCGCCCTCTCACGCACGACCCTGCTGCGTGCCGTCGAGGAGAACCTGCGGTTCGCACCGCCGTCCGCGTGGAGTACGCACCCCGGCTCGGCACTGGTCCTCGTCGGAGGCGACGAGAAGCCGCTCATGCATCGTTCCGCCGCGCTGCTGAACCGTGTCCATCCCCACAGCACCCTCGAGGTCCTCCGTGGATGCGGACACGGCGTCCCGCTGCAACAGCCGGTGGAGCTCGCCGCACGGCTGCAGGAGCGCCTGCCCGGTTGAAGCGGGGTCCGGTCAGCGGTCGCAGGATCCCTTCTCCTGGAGCGCCTCATCCGTGACGATCGCCCCGTCCACGTCGATGTCGATCACGGCCTGATCGTCGACGATCTCGACCCCCGTCAGTGTCAGGCCGGCCGGGAGCTGGTCCGCGATGCACACCCGCCGCGGCTGCGTGATCCCGTCACCGAGGGAGCCGAGCGACGACCCGACGCTGTCGAGATCGATGTCCACGCCGCCGATGCTGGCCGCCACCGGGGTGAGTTCGAGGTCGCCCTCGACAGCCCCGGGAGTGAGGGTGACGGAGACCGGGACCGCGGCGCCGAGCACGTCGAACGAGCCCCCGAGCGTCGCGTTCGGTGCCGCGAACTCCACGGTGTCGACCGGGAGATCCGAGTCGGCGAGCAGAGCGGTGAACTGCTCCTGGTCGATGCGGATGGTGCCGTCGGCGCCGTCGAGGTCGCCGCCCCGCAGCGGAACGCCGGTCGCCGTGACGTCAGCCGCACCGGTGATGCCCTGCAGCGTGACGGCGTCCGTCGACAGCCGCAGGGTGTCGAGACGGCCAGCGAGGAGCTGTGGGAGGAGCATCCCCTCGGTCTCGACGTCCAGCTGCTGATCGGCCGGCAGATCGAGCTGCTCGATGACGATCGAACGCACGACGCCGGGCAGCACCGCCCGGGCGACGAGCTCCGCCGCCACCACGACGGCCGCGAGCACCACCACGACGATGAGCACGACCCACGGCCACCGTCGGCGACGGCTTCCGGCGCTGCCCCGACCGTCCGCCGGATCCGGGACGACGAGCGTCGGGTGCTCGTCCGAGGGCTTCGGGTACGGCAGGGTCGGGTTGTCGTCGCTCATGCCGCTCCCTACATGCGCTCGGGCGCGGAGACGCCGAGCAGGTCGAGCCCGTTGCGGAAGACCTGGCCGGCGGCATCGTTCAGCCACAGGCGGGTGCGGTGCACGTCCTCCACCGGGGCATCGCTCAGCGGGATCACACGGCAGTTGTCGTACCAGCGGTGGTACAGCCCGGCGAGCTCCTCCAGGTAGCGCGCGACGCGATGCGGCTCGCGCACCTCGGCGGCGAACGCGACGATGCGCGGGAACTCCTGGAGTGCGCCCAGCAGGGCCGCCTCGGTCTCATGCGTGAGCGTCTCCGGGGCGAAGACCGAGCGGTCGATGCCGGAGTCGACGGCGTTGCGCGCGACGTTGTGGGTGCGGGCGTGTGCGTACTGCACATAGAACACCGGGTTGTCGTTCGTGCGCTTCTGCAGCAGCTCCGGGTCGAGGTCGAGCGGCGAGTCGGCGGGCGAGCGCTCCAGCGAGTAGCGCAGCGCGTCCGTGCCGAGCCAGTCGAGCAGGTCGTCCATCTCGATGATGTTGCCGGCACGCTTGCTGAGGCGGGCGCCGTTGATCGAGACCATCTGGCCGATCAGCACCTGGATGTTCTTCGCGGGGTCGTCGCCGGCCGCCCCCGCGACCGCCTTGAGACGGTGCACGTAGCCGTGGTGGTCGGCGCCGAGCAGGTAGATCTTGTCGCGGAAGCCGCGGTCGCCCTTGTTCAGGTAGTAGGCGGCGTCGGCCGCGAAGTACGTGTACTCGCCGTTCGAGCGGCGGATCACGCGGTCCTTGTCGTCGCCGAAGTCGGTCGTGCGCACCCAGACGGCGCCGTCCTCGTCGAACACGTGGCCCTGCTCGCGCAGACGGTCGACGGCCTGGTCGATCAGGCTCGACCCCGAGGCGTCCTTCGCGTGCAGGGTGCGCTCGGAGAACCAGACGTCGAACGGCACGTTGAAGCGCTCGAGGGAGTTCTTGATCTCGGCGAGCTGGTACTCGTAGCCGAGCTCGCGGGCGACCGTGAGCTGCTCCTCCCCCGGGAGGTCGAGCAGGTCGGGACGGGCCTCGAGCACGCGGCCGGCCAGCGTCGCGATGTACTCCCCCGGGTAGCCGCCCTCCGGCGTGGGCTCCCCCTTCGCCGCAGCCAGCACGGACGCCGCGAAGCGGTCCATCTGCACGCCCGCGTCGTTGATGTAGTACTCGCGCACAGCACGGGCACCGCTCGCGAGGAGCAGGCGGACGATCGCGTCGCCGAGGGCCGCCCAGCGCGTGTGCGCGATGTGCAGCGGCCCGGTGGGGTTCGCCGAGACGAACTCGACGTTCACGCTGACGCCCTCCTGCGAGGAGTTCGTCCCGTAGGCGGGGCCGGCGTCGACGATGACCTTCGCGAGCGCGCCGGCGGCCGCCGCGTCGAGGCGGATGTTGAGGAACCCGGGGCCCGCGACCTCGACGCTCGCGATACCGTCCACATCGGCCAGTCCGTCAGCGATCTGCTGCGCGAGCTCACGCGGGTTCGTGCCGAAGGGCTTGGCCAGGCGCATGGCGATGTTCGAGGCCCAGTCGCCGTGATCGCGGTTGCGCGGGCGCTCCAGCACGATGTCAGCGGCGGTGAGGTCGAACGGCTCGCCCGGACGTCGTTCCTCGGCGATGGGGGCGAGGACGGCGAGGAGGGCGTGGGCGAGCGTTTCAGGATTCATAGATCCCCCAGTTTACGGGGGCGCGCGGGCCCATTCCGTCGCCCCGTGTCCCGGGGAGTTTGCGATCCGCCGTCCGTGATCTACTCTCACACCATGAACGCCCCCGCCGCCCCTCGTCGACTGCGCATCGCGGGCATCGCCGCGGCCCTCCTCGTCGCCGTCGCCGCGGGCGTTCTCGGGGTCTGGCGGCCCTGGGTTCCGGCGCCATCGTCCCTCCCCGCCGGTGCCGCCGCCGGAGACGAGTCCATCGCGGTGATCGCCCCCGCGCCGCTCGTGCTCCCCGACGAGCCGACCGTCCTCGTGTTCGGCGATTCCTGGACCTACGGCTCGGCCGCCTCCGACCCCACGCTCGGCTACGCATACGTGCTCGCGGACCTCCTGCACGGCACGACCATCGTGGACGGCGTCCGGGGCAGCGGCTACCTCAAGCCCGGCATCGACGGCCCCACCTTCGGCGACCGCATCGCGGCACTGGACCCGACTCTCGCTCCGGACCTCGTCATCATCCAGGGCTCCATCAACGACCGGGCGCAGGGCGCGGCCGGCTACCGCGAGGCCGTGACCGCCGCCTGGGACGCGCTGACGGCGCTGTACCCGGAGGCGGCCATCGTCGTGCTCGGTCCCGCGCCGCACGAGCTGCCGGTCGGCGCGCAGACGGCACGGATCGACCGGGATCTCGCGGCTCTCGCCTCGGCCCGCGGCTGGTGGTACATCTCCCCGATCGAGCGGGACTGGATCACCGAGGACAACTATCTCGCCGTCATCGACGTGGAGGTCGGCCGCAAGCATCCGTCCACCGACGGCCACCGCTATCTCGCCGAAAAGCTCGCCGCGGCGCTCGACGAACTGCGCGCCGCGCCGGTCACGGAGGCCGGTGGGTCGGAGACCACCCCCGACGAGTGATATTGTCGATCGGTACGCCTCCGTAGCTCAGTGGATAGAGCGCCGGTTTCCGGTACCGTAGGTCGCAGGTTCGACTCCTGTCGGGGGCACGTACAGCGAGAACCCCCGCCCGATCCGGGCGGGGGTTCTCCGATTCAGACACGACGACGGCGGGTTGCGAGCGCGAGCGTCAGTCCCAGGGCCACCGCCGTCAGGGCGCCCGCGATCGTGGGCGCCAGCCGCGAGCCGTCGAGCCCGGTCGCCGGGAGCGGCCCCGTGTCGGCGGGCGGTTCCGCACCTGACCCCGGCTCGGTCGGGGCAGGCGTCGGGTCCGACGAACACGTCACCACATTCGTGATGACGAAGGCGTTGGCACCGGACTCGAGGGTCACGGCGGCCGGCACCGTCTCGGCGATCGTCACCCCGGTGGTCGACCTCACCGAGCTGGACACGAGGGAGCACTCCTCGGGTTCCAGCGTCGTCACCTCCGAGATCGTCACGGCGTCGCCCGCGCGATACCCGTCGCGAACCGCGCCGAATGGCTGCGGGGTGGTGCCGGCGCTCCCCGGTCCCGTGAGACCGAGTGCCGCCGTGATTCCGGCCGGCTGCGCGCCGTCCGGATAGCGGCCTCCGTCGACGACCCATTCCTTGTCGACGACGACCGACGTCGGTACAGGGGAACGGTTGTACATCGTGCAGCTGACGGCAGCGGCCGCCGGCACGTCCACCGTGAATCCTGTGGCGCCGGACGACGTGACCGGGACTCGTTCGCCCGTCCGCAGATCGACACAGCGTGCGTTCTGCCCTCCCTGCGTCACGAGCGTGTGACCATCCTGCTGCCGCTCCGCCACCGTGACCCTGGAGGCACTGGCTCCGGCGGGCGGCGTGAGTTCGAACGACACCGTACCCGTGCCATCCGCGACGGTGGTCGCGGATGCCGGGGCGATGACCGTGCCCGCCGTCGCGGGCTGGGCGTCGAACGTCCACCCGGCCCCGGCGGGGACGGCGCCTGTGACGTCCTCCTCGGTCGTGTTGCCGGGCACGATCTGCTTCACCACCGACAGGGAGCCTGCGCACCCGGCCAAGGCGAGTTGCCCCAGCTGTTCTGCGGCGCCCGCGTAGTCGGGGGTCTGGAAGAAGTCGGCCTCGGCGAGGTTGTCCCCGTCGAAAGCGACCGGCCCCGAGATCGCGGCGAGATTGAGGGCGCTGACCCCCTGCACTCCGGCGCCGACCCCGAAGGAGACGATCCGCGAGCCCTCGGCCTTGAGCGCGTTCGCCGAGAACACCGCAGCCTCGACGTCGGTGAAGTGGGTGTTCGAGCCATCCCCGTGCGTGGCTCCCCAGCGGTCGGGATTGCCGTCGGTGAGCACGACGACGACGTCGTAGCGGGGAGACGCCGCGGCGACCTCTTGCAACGCGCGGTCCCAGTTCGTCCCCGAGCCGAGGCTCCACCCGGCGTACTGCGCCGTGAACGCGTCCGCCCCTGCTTGCGTGGACAGCGAGACCAACTCCGGACGGTTCTCGCTGGGTTCCCCGGTGGCGGACTCGATGCTCGGGGACTGACGGGAGAAGCTGAACACCGACCCGCGAGACGGCGTCCCGACGAGCGCGTTCGCGAAGGCGTCGGCGGCCTGTTTGAGCTGCGGGAGCGCCGACCCCACCGAGGCGGAGAGGTCCATCACGATGGCGATGTCGGACCCGCACTTCGCGTCGAGAGCGGGGTTCACCCGGGACTGCTGCCAGACGCCGTTCGACCGCGTCGGCAGCGAGTTCGAGGAGGAGATCATGAATTCGCGCGTAGAACGGTAGGTCTGGCCGGCTTCCACGGCCGGCGTCGGGAAACGGTACGCCGAGGCCGTCGAACTCGATCCGCTCGCCGGGCCCGTGCGCAGGGCGTCGTTGGCATACCATCCGGCCGGCACCCCGACCGTTCCCACCCAGTAGGTGCGGCCGAGCTGGGCGCCGCTGAGGACGAAGCTGCAGTCGCCATCGGCATCCGACGTGCAGAGAGCCTCCGGCGTCGTCGCCGACTGCGACGCGAAGAGTCCGAGCTGGACATCCGCGAGCGGGCCCACCTCGTCATCGGAGATGCGGTCGCCGCCAGCACGGACCGTCACCACCGCGGTCCCGTCGGAGGGAGCGGGGACGGCACCGAGCGCCGCGGCCGGGATCCCGACAGAGCTGCAGAGGAGAACGGCGATCGCGACGGTGAGCACTCTCTTGGACGCCATGCCTCGAACGTAGCGAACGCCCCGAGCGCGGTCCAGCCTCTGCGACTGCGATCGCCCGGGTGCGCTCGTCGCGGTAGCCTGGATCCGTGCCCACCCTCCACATCGCCGGTTCGACGCGCGCTCCGCGCCGTCTGTCGTCCGCGACGCCGATGACGGAGTGGATGCGCGTGGTCCTGCACCCCGGCACCAACGGGTGGACGAGCGTCTGGGGCACCCTCTCGCACGGCGAGATCGCGGGCTGCCCGCCGCCACGGGGATAGGCCGCGCCCGGACGGGTGCGGCGACATCGCGTCACCCATCCATCTGCCGTGAGGTATCCCTGTGTCTTCTTCGTCGTCCCCTGCCCGTTTCCGTCTCGCGCCGCATGAGCTCTGGCGCGGCATCCGCTCCACCGCCCGCAGCGACGTGCTGGGCGGCGGTCTCCTGCTGACCGCCACGCTCGCCGCCCTGATCCTCGCCAACTCCCCCGCCGCCTCCTGGTACGAGGCCGTCAGGGACTTCCGCTTCGGGATCCCGGAGTGGCACCTCGAGCTCAGTGTCGGCGCCTGGGCCGCCGACGGGTTGCTCGCGGTGTTCTTCTTCGTCGTCGGACTGGAGCTGAAGGAGGAGTTCGTCGCCGGCCGCCTCCGCGACCCCCGCCGTGCCGCGCTTCCGATCGCCGCCGCAGTGGGCGGCGTCATCGTCCCCGCCCTGTTCTTCGTCGCGATCAACGCGTCCTCCGGCGCCGAGGTCCTCCGCGGATGGGCGATCCCCACGGCCACGGACATCGCGTTCGCGATCGCGGTGCTCGCCGTCGTCGGCCGCTTCCTGCCGCCGGCGCTGCGGGTGTTCCTGCTGACCCTCGCGATCATCGACGACCTCATCGCCATCACGATCATCGCCACCTTCTACACCGAGACCATCAGCTTCCCCTGGCTGATCCTCGCGCTCCTCCCCCTCGCCGGCTTCGCACTCGCCGTGCAGAACGGCATCCGGTCCTGGTGGATCCTGCTTCCCCTCGCCCTGGCCGTCTGGGCGTTCGTGCATGCGTCCGGCGTGCACGCCACGGTGGCCGGCGTGCTGCTCGGCTTCATGGTGCCGGTGCGTCCGACGGCCCGCGCGCGGGTGCGCACGGGGACGGACGCCGACGGCGCCCCGGTGTACGACGGTCTCGCCGCGCACTTCGCGGATCGCTGGGGCATCGTGGCGACCCTCGTCGCCGTGCCGGTGTTCGCGTTCTTCGCAGCCGGGGTCGAGATCGGCGGCGTGGAGGGTCTCGTCTCGGCCCTGACCGATCCGATCACGATCGGGATCATCGTGGGCCTCGTGCTCGGGAAGCCGGTCGGCATCCTGCTCACGACCTTCCTGTTGAGCCGGGTGCCGGCGCTGCGCCTCGACGAGACGCTGCGCTGGCCGGATCTCGCCGGCATGTCCCTCCTCGCGGGCATCGGATTCACGGTCTCGCTGCTGGTGGGTGAGCTCGCGTACGGCAGCAGCAGCGTCGCGGACGATCACGTGAAGATCGGCGTGCTCGTCGGCTCACTCCTCGCCGCGGTCCTCGGCGGACTCGTGCTCGCGGCCCGCAGCCGTCGGGCACGCGCCGAGATCGGGCTCCCGCCCGGGGCCTGACCTCGGTCCTCTACGCTCCCCTGCGCCATCCGTCAATGCCCTGAGTCGTCCCCGAGGCGGTGCCTAGCGTCGGTCACTCCACGTAGCGAAGGAGCACCCGATGAAGGCGATGACCTACCGCGGACCGTACAAGATCCGCGTCGAGGAGAAACCCGACCCGACGATCCAACACCCCAACGACGCGATCGTCCGGGTCACGAGAGCCGCCGTGTGCGGGTCGGATCTCCACCTCTTCCACGGCATGATGCCCGACACCCGCATCGGGCACACCTTCGGTCACGAGATCGTCGGGGTGGTCGAGGAGGTCGGTCCCTCCGTGGAGACGCTGCGCCCGGGTGACCGGGTGATGGTGCCGTTCAACATCTACTGCGGCTCGTGCTACTTCTGCCGCCGCGGCCTCTTCTCGAACTGCCACAACGTGAATCCCAACGCGACCGCGGTCGGGGGGATCTACGGCTACTCGCACACGACCGGCGGGTACGACGGCGGGCAGGCGGAGCGCGTGCGCGTGCCGTTCGCGGATGTCGGCCCCTCGGTGATCCCGGAGTGGCTCGCCTCCGAGGACGCGCTGCTGCTCACCGACGCGTTCTCCACCGGCTACTTCGGCGCGCAGCAGGCGGACATCGCCGAAGGGGACACGGTGGTCGTGTTCGGCGCCGGGCCCGTCGGTCTGGCCGCCGCCCGCTCGGCCTGGTTCCTCGGCGCAGGACGGGTCATCGTCGTCGACCACCTCGACTACCGGCTCGAGAAGGCACGGGACTTCGCCTTCGCCGAGACGATGCACCTGCACGAAGCCGGTGACATCGTGCTCGCGCTGAAGAAGGCGACCGGCTACCTCGGCGCGGACGTGGTGATCGACGCGGTCGGCGCGGAGGCGGACGGCAGCGTCGTCCAGCACGTGACCGCCGCGAAGCTCAAGCTGCAGGGCGGCTCCCCCGTCGCGGTGAACTGGGCCATCGACAGCGTGCGCAAGGGCGGCACCGTGTCGATCCTCGGTGCCTACGGCCCGCTGGTGACCTCGGTGCGCCTCGGCGACATCATGAACAAGGGGCTCACGGTGCGCGGCAACCAGGCTCCCGTGAAGAGGCAGTGGCCGCGACTGCTCGAACACATCCAGGCGGGGCACATCCGTCCGTCCGAGCTGTTGACCCACCGCTTCCCCCTGGAGCACATCGCGGAGGCCTACCACGTGTTCTCGTCCAAGCTCGACGACTGCATCAAACCGCTCATCGTCGTCGGAGAGGAATGACCATGCCGTACGAAGGATCCCGACCCATCCCCGCACCGACCCCCGATGAGCTGCGTGCCCGGATCCCGGGCTGGGGCGCCGACCTCGCCCCCGAGCACCGCCGCACCTGGCAGCAGCTGGAGGATGTCGGCGACACCGGCGCGCATTGGGACCTCCCCGAGCGTCAGGGCCCCGACCGCGGTCGCGAGCGCTCGATCGAGCACGGGATGCTGCCTCCCGTCTGGGGCACCGCCCAGCCGCTGCACGGCCTGTCCGGCGCCATCCGGCGCGTGGCCTACGACCGGTTCAGCGAGACGAAGAACACCCGCTGGCTGCTGCTCGTGGTGGGCGACCGCGTCGATGCCGTGACCGCGCACGCCCGCTCCCTGCTTACCCGGCGGCCGGACGACCCCATCACGCAGACCGGCGTCCTCGCGGAACCGCAGCATCGTCCGCTCGCGTCGCGGTTCGGACGCGGCCGCATCGATCTCCGGCACACCTGGCTCGACCCGATCATCGTCGTGGGGCCCTGGGCGCTGACGGCGGTCCTGAGCGTCCGCGCTCTCCGCCGCCTCGGCCGTCGGCGCTGAGCCGGGACCGAGACGGCGGCGTGGTGGCGCTCAGCGCTGCAGGATGTCCGCGGTGACGACCTCCGGACGGAGATCGAGCCGCCGCAGCAGCTGCGCATTGAGCGCCACCACGATCGTCGACAGCGACATGAGCACCGCGCCGACCGACATCGGCAGCACGAACCCGATCGGAGCGAGCACACCCGCGGCGAGCGGGACGGAGAGCAGGTTGTACCCGGCCGCCCACCAGAGGTTCTGCGTCATCTTCCGGTACGACGCGCGGGAGAGCTCGATCACCGACAACACCGCACGTGGGTCGTCGCCGGCGAGGATCACGCCGGCGGAGGCGATCGCCACGTCCGTGCCGGCGCCGATCGCCAGGCCCACGTCGGCCTGAGCGAGCGCGGGGGCGTCGTTCACGCCGTCACCCACCATCGCGACCTTGCGGCCCTCACGCTGCAGCTCCTGCACCTTCGCGGCCTTGTCCTCCGGCCGGACGCCGGCGAACACACGGTCGATGCCGAGGTCGGCCGCGACGGTGTGCGCGACGGCTTCCGCGTCGCCGGTGATCATCACGACCTGGACGCCGAGCGCATGCAGGGCGTCGACCGCGTCCCGCGACTCCGGACGCACCTCGTCCGCGAGCTTGAGCGCCCCGATGACGCGGCCGTCCCGCAGCACGTGCAGGATGATCGCGCCGTCCGCACGCCACCCTTCCGCGACGGGCAGCTCGCGGGCATCCTCCTCCGTGAGCAGGTGCGGGCCGCCGACGCGGATCACGGCACCGTCCACCGTCGCGGTCACCCCCACTGCCGGCGAGGACGAGAAGTCGCGGCTCGCCGGCACGCGGAGCTCCCTGTCGCGAGCGGCCCGGACGATGGCCTTCGCCAGCGGATGCTCGCTGTCGGCCTCGGCGGCCGCGGCGAGCGCCAGCACCTCCTCCGCGGTCTCCGCACCGGCCACCGACACCGCGGAGACGACGGGCTCGCCCTTGGTCAGCGTGCCGGTCTTGTCGAACAGCACGGTGTCGACGGTACGCATGCTCTCCAGGGCCAGCCGGTCCTTCACCAGCACGCCGCCACGGGCCGCGCGCTCGGTCGCGATCGAGACGACGAGCGGGATGGCCAGGCCCAACGCGTGCGGGCAGGCGATCACGAGCACGGTGATCGTGCGGATCACGGCGTCGTCCGGCAGGCCGACCGCGCTCCACACCACCGCGGTGATCGCGGCAGCACCGAGCGCGAACCAGAACAGCCAGCCGGCGGCCGTATCGGCCAGACGCTGTGCGCGGGACGAGGAGTTCTGCGCTTCCGTCACGAGCCGCTGGATGCCCGCGAGCGTCGTATCGTCTCCGGTCGCGGTGATCTCCACGCGGAGGCCGGAGTCGGTGGCGACGGTTCCCGCGGTCACCGGATCGCCGGTCGTCCGGGTGACGGTGCGGGACTCCCCCGTCACCATGGACTCGTCCATCGAGGCGCGGCCGTCGACGATCCGCCCGTCGGCGGGGATGCTCCCGCCGGGGCGCACCACCACGACATCGCCCACGCGGAGGTCCGACGGGGAGACCCGAACGACCTGATCGCCCTCCACACGCTCCGCCTCGTCCGGCAGCAGCGCGGCCAGCGAGTCGAGGGCGGAGGTGGTCTGCGCCAGCGAGCGCATCTCGATCCAGTGCCCGAGCAGCATGATCACGATGAGGAGAGCGAGCTCCCACCAGAAGTCGAGCTCATGATGCAGCAGACCGAGGCTCGCTCCCCAGGACGCGACGAACGCCACCGTGATCGCGAGCCCGATGAGCAGCATCATGCCGGGCCGCCGGGCACGGATCTCGCTGACGGCGCCGGTGAGGAAAGGCTTCCCTCCCCAGACGTACATGACCGTCCCGAGGACCGGCGACACCCAGACCAGACCCGGGATGTCGGGAAGCGGGTAGCCCACGATCATCGCGAACATGCCCGAGAGCAGCACGGTCGGCACGGCGAGGACGAGCATGATCCAGAACAGCCGCCGGAACTGGGCGACGTGGTCGCCGTGATCGCCATGGCCCCCGTGACCGCCGTGTCCCGCGTGATCGTCGTGCCCGGCGTGCCCACTGTGTCCCGCGTGGTCCGTGTGATCTCCGTGCGCGGCGTGCTCCGCGTGCCCGGTGTGGTCCGCGGGCGTCCCGGTCCCCGTTCCCGCGGGGTGACCGTGCGCGGAATGGTCGTGATGCGAGGTGCTCATGTCTTCCCTCCAACGTCGATGATGCCGTGCGGGGCCGGATCTGTCGCGGCCCCGCACGGGTGGGGGCTCAGGCCGCCCTGGTGTACTTCGCGGGATCGGCGTCGAATGCCGGCCCGCAGCCCGCGCAGCAGAAGTAGTAGCGGGTGCCCTCGTGGTCGCGGTACAACCCCGCGGCCTCGGCGGTCGCGATCACGACGGGCGTTCCGGCCATCACCGGGCATTCGGCCATGCCCTCGGCCGGCGCGGCGAGCAGGTCGGTGCGCCCTTCGGCGGAGACGCCGCTCTGGCGCGGAACGCTGCAGCAGGATCCTGCGGGGGAATCGGACATGTCGGTACTCCTCTGTCTCTCGTTCACGGGGTGTCCACCGCCCTGCTGCGGAAGGACCGCAGGCGGAGGCTGTTGCCGACGACGAAGACGCTGGAGAACGCCATCGCCGCACCGGCGAGCATGGGGTTGAGCAGGCCGAGTGCCGCCAGCGGGATCGCTGCGACGTTATAGGCGAAGGCCCAGAACAGGTTGCCCTTGATCGTGCCGAGCGTGCGCCGGGCCAGGCGGATCGCGTCCGCCGCACTGCGCAGATCGCCGCGGACGAGGGTGATGTCGCTCGCCTCGATCGCCGCGTCTGTCCCGGTCCCCATCGCCATCCCCAGGTCGGCCTGGGCGAGGGCCGCGGCGTCGTTCACGCCGTCTCCCACCATCGCGACGACCTTGCCTTCGTCCTGGAGCCGGCGCACCACGTCCACCTTGTCCTGGGGCAGCACCTCGGCGATCACCTCGGCGATGCCCACCTCGCGGGCGATCTGCTCTGCCACTGCGCGGTTGTCGCCGGTGAGCAGGACAGGCGTCAGTCCCAGCGCCCGGAGCTGCGCCACCGCCTCCGCGCTCGTGGTCTTGACCGCATCGGCGACGACGAGCACCCCGCGGGCACGACCGTCCCAGCCCACCGCGATCGCGGTCTTGCCCTGGGCCTCCGCCTCGGCCTTGGCCGCAGCCAGCCCCGCGGACAGGTGCTGCGACCAGTCGGCGAGCAACGAGGCGCGTCCCACGACGACGGCGTGGCCGTCCACGATGCCGTGGACGCCCCTGCCCTCGACGTTCGCGAACTCCTCGACGCTCGGCAGGGCACCGAGCTCCCGGGTGGCCGCGGCCGCCACGGCCTGCGCGATGGGGTGCTCGGAGGCGTCCTCGAGGGCACCGGCGAGCCGCAGCAGCTCCTCGCCCTCCACGCCGTCGTCGGTGTGCACCGCCGTCAGCGTCATGCGGCCGGCGGTGACGGTCCCCGTCTTGTCGAGCAGGATCGTGTCGACCTTCCGAGTCGACTCGAGCACCTCAGGGCCCTTGATGAGGATGCCCATCTGGGCACCGCGACCCGTGCCGACGAGCAAGGCGGTCGGCGTGGCCAGCCCCAGCGCGCAGGGGCAGGCGATGATGAGCACCGCGACCGCGGCAGTGAAGGCGGCGGACGCCGGGAACCCGGCCCCCAGCCACACTCCCAGCGTGCCGAGGGCGATCACGATCACGATCGGCACGAAGATCCCGGAGATACGGTCCGCGAGGCGCTGCACCTCGGCCTTCCCGGTCTGCGCCTCCTCCACGAGCCGCGCCATCTGGGCGAGCTGGGTGTCTGCGCCGATGCGGGTCGCACGCACCACCAGGCGTCCCCCGGCGTTCACCGTGGCTCCGGTGACGGCATCGCCGGCACCGACCTCCACGGGCACCGACTCGCCGGTCAGCATCGAGGCGTCGACCGCGGACGTGCCGCTGACCACCACGCCGTCGGTGGCGATCTTCTCCCCCGGGCGCACGACGAATGCGTCCCCGACCCGCAGTTCGCTCGTCGGGATCCGGGTCTCGACGCCCTGCCGGAGCACGGCGACCTCCTTCGCGCCGAGCTCCAGCAGCGCCCGGAGCGCCGCACCGGCCTGCCGCTTCGAGCGCTTCTCGAAGTAGCGCCCGGCGAGGATGAACGTGGTCACCCCCGCCCCGACCTCGAGGTAGATGTTCCCGGCGCCGTCGCTGGGCGCGACGGTGAGCTCGAACGGGTGTGTCATGCCGGGCATCCCGGCGGTGCCGAAGAAGAGCGCGTACAACGACCACAGCAGGGCGGCGATCGTGCCCATGGAGATGAGCGTGTCCATCGTGGCCGCACCGTGCCGGAGGTTGATCCACGCCGCCTTGTGGAACGGCCACGCCGCCCACACGATCACGGGGCCCGCGAGCGCGAGCGACAGCCACTGCCAATACGTGAACTGGAGCGCCGGGATCATCGCCATCGCGATGACCGGGACGGTGAGCACGACGGACGCGATCAACCGGTGACGCAACGCCGTGAGCTCCGGATCCGGCTGCTCTCCGTCGGGCTGCGCACCCTTCGGCGAGGGAGGCGCGGGAACGACGGCGGTGTAGCCGGTCTTCTCGACCTCGGCGATGAGCACGGCGGTGTCCACGCCTTCCGGCGCCGTGACCGTCGCCTTCTCGGTGGCGTAGTTCACGGTCGCGGTGACGCCGTCGAGACGGTTGAGCTTCTTCTCGATCCGCATCGCGCACGACGCACACGTCATGCCGCCGATCTCCAGCTCCACGCTGGTCGCGGACGGGGTGTCCATCAGGACCGGACCGCCTGGTAGCCCGCCTCGTCAACGGCGGCCAGCACGGCCGTGTCGTCGACGGGGGCGGAGCTGCGCACCACGAGTCTCCCGCTCTGCGCGCTGACATCGATACCCTCGACACCGGGGATGCGCGACACCTCGTCGCGGATCGCCATCTCGCAGTGGCCGCAGGTCATTCCGGTGACCTGGTACTCGCTCGTGCTCATCATGCTTCCTTTCCTCGGGATACCCCCCTGGGGTACTCCTTCGGCACAACTCTATACCCTCCGAGGGTATTCCCGCACGCCCGGGCCGCAGCGGGACTCGTCCGCTCCGGGTGAGGGACGCTCGGCATCCGTCGCCGGGCCTGTGAAGATCGCGGTCATGGACTCCTCACCTCTGGCTTCCTGGCGGGACACCGGCACGCGGCGCACGATCGAGGCGTTCGTCGCCGCCGTGACGGAGGGCACCGACGCCGTCCCCGTCGACGAACGCATCGCGGTGTTCGACAACGACGGCACTCTCTGGTCGGAGAAGCCCATGCCCACCCAGCTGCATTACGTGGTGGAGCGCTGGCGCGAAGAGGCGACCCGCGACCCGTCCCTGGCCGACCGGCAGCCCTACCGAGCAGCGGTCACCGGTGACCTCGCCTGGCTCGGCACCGCGATCGACAAGCACTACGCCGGCGACGACTCCGACCTCGGAGTCATCATCCAGGCGCTCCTGGGACTGACCGACGGCGTGAGCGTGGAGGACTACGCCCGCTCCGTGGCGGAGTTCTACCGCACGGCCCAGCACCCGCTCCTGGGCCGCCCCTACGCCCAATCGGTGTACCGCCCGATGGTCGAACTGCTGCGGTACCTCGAGAGCCACGGCTTCACGTGCTACATCGTGTCGGGCGGCGAGCGCGATTTCATGCGGCCGATGACCCAGGCGAACTACGGCATCCCTCCCGAGCGGGTGATCGGCTCGGCGCTCGGACTCTCCTACGACGAGAAGGATGCCAGCATCCGCTACTCCTCGGCCCTGGCGTTCTTCGACGACGGACCGGAGAAGCCGGTGCGGATCTGGAGTCGGATCGGCCGGCGCCCGCTGCTGGCGGCCGGCAACTCCAACGGCGACATGCCGATGCTCGACTTCGCGCACGGCGGCCCGCGGCCCGGGCTCGCACTGCTGATCCATCACGACGATGCCGGCCGCGACGACACCCCCTACGACACGGGAGCCGAGCGGGCCCTGGACGCCGCAGCCGACCGGGGCTACACCGTGGTCAGCGTGAAGGACGACTGGGCGTCCGTGTTCCCCGACTCCGTCTGAGGCGGAGAACACCGGTCAGAGAGCGCAGCGGAAGCCGATGTGGGTCATGGCGGTGTCCTCCGCCTGGGCCGACCGCGCCGCGGGGCGATAGCGGAGGCAGTATTCGGGGGCGCAGAGGTGCGAGCCGCCTTTGAGCACGCGGCGAGGGATGGGTGACCCGGGCTCGGACGACAACAGGCTCGCGCGCTGACCGGCGTCGACACCCGCCGCACCCGGCGGCACGTGGCGATGCGTCCAGTAGTCGTCCGTCCACTCCCAGACGTTGCCGATCATGTCGTGCAGGCCGTAGCCGTTCGCGGGGAACGAGGCGACCGGAGCGGTGCCGATCCACCCGTCTGCGCCGTCGTTCCGGTAGGGGAAGGCACCCTGCCAGGTGTCGGCCATGAGGGTGCCGTCCGGCTTCGTCTCCTGACCCCAGGCGAAGCGGGCACCGACGAGCCCACCGCGCGCCGCCCATTCCCACTCCGCCTCGGTGGCCAGGCGCTTACCCGCCCATGCGGCGTAGGCGGCGGCATCGGGATACGCGACCTGCACGACCGGATGGTCGAGGCGGTCGTCGATCGACGACCCCTGCCCGAACGGGTGGCGCCAGGACGCCCCCGGCTCCCACCGCCACCACTGCCGCCAGTCGCGCAGGTCCACGGGGCCGGTGGTCGGTGTGAAAACCATGGCGCCGGGGACGAGGTCGTCCGGATGCACGCCGGGATAGTCGGCGGGGTCCATCGGCCGCTCGGCGATCGTGACGTACCCGGTGTCCTCGACGAACGCGGCGTACTGGCGGTTCGTCACGGGATGCTGATCCAGCGTGAACGCCTCCACGCGCCGCTCGTGGACTGGTCCTTCCTCCGGGTAGAACTCGTCCGACCCCATGAGAAGCGTTCCGCCGGGGATCTCGATCATCGCCGTCATGACCTCATGCTAGGCCTCGGCCCCCTCCGTTCGATCACTCCCGCGACAGCATCGCCGCCGCCTCGAGTTCCATATCGAGATACTGCTCTGTGCTCACGTCCACCGCCACGCCCAGCAGCTTGCCGCCGGTGAACGGGAACGGGTTGCGGTACTGGGCGCTCACCGGGTCGGCGCTGTCCCACCCCACGCAGAGACCGTCGCCGCACAGCGTGAACTTCCCGACCTGCGCCCGCATCGGACCCGACGCCACGGCGCGATCATCGACGTACAGCGTGGCCGTGCCGACGGACTCGCCGTGCTCCCCCGCTCCCTCGCGGACGAACTCCACGCCGAGGGTGTGCGGGCCCGGGGTGAGTTCGTCGGAGGAGAACGACTGCTCCGGTGGGATGCCGAGGAAGTTGTACACGTAGACGAGTCTGTTGTCCTTGAGGAACAGCGAGTGCCCGCCGAAGCGAGAGCCGTGGGCGAACAGCACGCCCTCCGCCCCCTCGTCGAGGATCACGTCGGCGATGATCTTGTAGGAGCGCCCGCGGATGTTCACCGCGACGCTCTCCGGCACCGCCGCGGTGCCGGGGAAGTACACGTACCGTTCCCGGGGCTCTTCCGCCTGAGGCCTGGGGACCGTGAGGATCTCGCGGGCCGACCGGTCGTCGAGCGGAAGCGCGAAGTTCGCCTCCGCCTCCGCGAACCACGCGGCGATGAGCTCCTGCAGCTTCTCCGGGTGGGTCGCGGCCAGGTCGTCCGACTCGGAGCGGTCCTCCGCCACGTGGTACAGCTCCCAGACGTCATCATCGAAGTGACCCTTGCCGCTCAGCGGCGCGTGCACGGCGGCGGCCTTCCAGCCGTCCTTCCAGATGCCCCTCGTCCCGAGCATGGAGTAGTACTGGACCGTCTTCGTCGTCGGCCCGTCCGGCGCGGCGTCGAAGGAAGATCGCATCGAGACGCCGTCGAGCGGTCGCTGCGGCACCCCACGGAACGACTTCGGCATCTCGATGCCGATCACGTCGAGCACCGTCGCGACGACGTCCACCGAGTGGTGGTACTGGTGGCGCAGCTCCCCCTTCGCGGCGATGCCCTTCGGCCAGTGCACGACCATCGGGTCGCAGGTGCCGCCGGAGTACTGGGAGTACCGCTTGAACATCTGGAAGGGGGTGGAGAACGCCGCCGCCCACCCCGTCGGGTAGTGGTTGTAGGTGTCGGCGGACCCGAGCGTGTCGATCATCGCGAGGTTCTCGGCGAGGTCGTCGGGATAGCCGTTGAAGAACTTGTTCTCGTTCACCGAGCCGTCCGGCGACCCCTCCCCGGAGGCGCCGTTGTCGGCGCAGTAGAAGATGATCGTGTTCTCCAGCTGCCCCGTCTCCTCCAGATAGTCCACGATCCGCCCGACCTGTGCGTCCGTGTACTCGGAGAAACCGGCGAAGACCTCGGCCATCCGGGCGAAGAGCCTCCGCTCGTCGTCGTTCAGCTCCGACCACGGACGCACGTGGTCGGCGGGGTTCGCGGCGTCCTCCGGCAGCGGGTTGAACGGCGTCATCCGCGTGCCCTCCGGCAGCACGCCCTTCTCGATCATCCGGGCGAGCACCCAGTCGCGGTAGGCATCGTAGCCGTCGTCGAACGCGCCCTTGTACTTGTCGATGTATTCCTGCGGAGCGTGGTGCGGCGCGTGGTTCGCCCCCGGGCAGAACCACATGTACCAAGGCTTCGAGGGATTCGACGCCTGCTGGTTCCTGATCATCGCGAGCGCCTGATCGGCGAGGTCCTTGGACAGGTGGTACCCCTCCTCCGGGCCGTACGGCTGCTCGATGAAGTGATTGTCCTCCACGAGGTCCGGGTACCAGTTGTTCGTCTCGCCGCCGAGGAATCCGTAGAAGCGGTCGAACCCGAGCTGCAGCGGCCACATCGAGCGGCTGCCGCCCGGAGCGATGTCCTCCTCCGGGACGTTGTGGTTCTTGCCGAGCCAGAACGTGCTGTACCCGTTCTCCTGCAGCACCTGTCCGATCGTCGCGCACTCCGCGGGAAGCCGTCCCGCGAAGCCGGGAAAGCCGTTCGTGCCCTCCATGATGACGCCGGCGCGGTTGACGTGATGATTTCGTCCCGTGAGCATGGTGGACCGCGTCGGGGAGCACAGCGCCGTGGTGTGCCACTGCGTGTAGGTGAGGCCGCCAGCGGCGAGACGGTCCATGGTCGGCATCGAGATCCGGCCGCCGTACGGCGACCAGGAGGCGAGCCCGGTGTCGTCGTAGAGCACCACGAGGACGTTCGGAGCGCCCTCGGGCGCCTTCCGCAGCTCGTACGGCGACCAGTCGGGACGGGAGTCGCGGACGTCCAGCCTGATCTCGCCCGCGAAGTCCGCATTGAATTCCGGCATCATCTCTCCTTCGCTCTGGGCGCGGCCGCGCGCGCCTCGATCCGAGTCTCCGGACCCGGCCTACATCCCGACAGGGGTCTTCACCCGGGCAGGGTGACCTCGGCGTCGGCGGCGTCCTCGACGACCGTGGCGGGCCCTGGGCGCCGCAGCAGCTCGACGAGGATCGTCAGCACGAGCACGCCGAGCGCCACGCCGAGGACGGCTCCGAAGGTGACCGGACGCGTCGCCAGAAGGATCAGGACCCCGATCGCCATCCCCGCGATGAGGATCGCACCGCGATAGCGGTCGACCGCCCGCCCGAACCGCCCGGTCGAGATCCCGCGCGCCTCAGCCGCGTCGCGCAGCGCCCCGAACCCGCTCTCCGTGACGCGCCGCACCGTGAGGGCGCTGCGGCTCGACCCGGCGAGCCAGGCCCAGAGCGCGATGAGCACCCCGACCAGAGCGAGCGCGACGATCGTGGAGCCGAGGAGCGCGGTGAGCTGATCGAAGAGCGATTCGGCCGCCGCGGCCGTCATGATCGACGGGCTGACGGCGCTGACGAAGAACCCGCGCCCGACGCCCATCCCGGCGGCGAGGAGGAAGAAGACGACGGCGAAACCCGCACTCGTCCAGAACAGCGCCCGCGGCCGGTTCACCGCGAGCAGCACGCCGAGGACGACGAGGCCGAGGACCACCCAGGGCAGCCAGAACCCCGCCGTCACTGCGATCTGGTAGACCGTGCGGACCAGCACCAGCGCGTCGGCCTGCACCACGGGGATGGTGCGATCGATCACCGGGATGAGGTCGGCCACCCCGGCCCCGCGCTCCGCCAGAGCCTCCTTGACCCTTTCGACGACCGCGCCCACGTCCACCGAGAGCACGCCGTCGTCGCTGAGTTCCAGCGCGGTGCCGGGCTCGTCCTGCAGGATCGCGACGGCGCGCTCGTGCGTGAAGCGCAACGTCTCCGCCCAGATGTCGGCGAACTGCTGCGACGAGACCACATCGTGCACGACGCCGTCGATCAGGGACGACAACCCCGACGCGGCCGGGGCTTCCAGCAACCCGAGGGCGGCTGTGGCACGCGGCGGGAGGTCGAGGGCACGCAGGCCGTCGAAGAGCTCGCCGACCACCGCATCCAGGTCGACCTGCTCGTCGATCGCCGCCGTCACCTGGTCGGCGACGAAGTCCTGCACGTCCGGGTCCTCGGCCAGCGGAGCGAAGGTCGCGACGAACCGGTCCGCATCCACGAGCTGCAGTCGGGCCCACGTCCCCATCGCCGCGATCGGCGCCAGGAGCACGGCGACGACGAGCACGATCCCGGCGATGATGCTCCGGGCCGAGATCCGGCGTCGAGGGCGTCGGAGCGCCTCGTTCTCCAGCTCCAGCGCGCGCAGTCGTTCCCGCAGGTCTTCGATCTCGCTCATCGGCGTCTGGTCTCGATCGTCGCGACGCTCAGCTCAGCAGCTTCTGCTTCGCGGCGGTGAACTCCTCCTGAGTCAGCACGCCGGAGGCCTTCAGCGATCCGAGCTCCTGAAGCCGGGCGATCAGGTCGTCGGCCGGTGCGGGAGGCGCGGCCGGCGGGCTCGGCGGCGGCGCATACTGCGCAGCCGCGTTCCGAGCCGCGTCGTCCAGCTGGGCCTGTTGCTGGGCGGCCTCGTACTGCTGCTGCTCGTACTCGCTCTGCGCACGGCGCTCCTGATGCCGCATCGCGGCTCCCTGCACCGCGGTCGCCGTCCCCGCGACCACCGCGGTCCGCGCGGCGAGACCGATGAGCCCCGGCCGACCGAATCTCCGCAAGGGCATGTCAATCACCTTCCTGTTCGAGGATGTCCATCACCGCGTTGACGACGGGAGCCGGAACGCGCTCGCTGCGCAGCACCTGGCCTCCCGCCTCGGCCACAGCCTGGGCGAGGGTCCGGGCGAAGAGGAGCTCCAGGACCACGACCGCCGCCGACCGCCCCGGTGGCACGACCTCGGCCAAGGCGCGGACGTCGTCCTCGCTCGCAAGTCCGGACACGATCGGCTCGAGGCCGTCGAGGGTCAGGGGCTCCTCAGCCTCTTCCCGTTCGAGGATCTCGAGCTCCCCGTCCGCCGTCCGCGTCACCAGCACGAAGTCCAGCACGCGCACCACGCCCGTCGACACCAGGTCGGTCAGCGCCCCGAACGTGGACGGATCCGGTCGATCACCGTCGAAGCCCACGAGATAGAACTCGACGGGTCCGAATCGGAACTCCTTCATGTCGTCACCCTTCATCCGCGGTCCAGAATGGCACCGCCATCGTCGCCCGCTCGCCGAATCCTCACCCGCTCCGGGTGAGGATTCGGGACTCCCTCTCCGCGCGGCTGTCACCATCGGAGGACGGAGCGAATCGAGGTGGCCATGAGGAGCCGGGTGCTGGGAGACGTGGCGTTCGTCGTGGTCGAGCTCCGCAACGCACACCCGGGACCACCCGTCCTCGAACCGCTGCTGCGTCAGGTCGAGGACGGCACGCTGCGCGTGCTCGACTTCCTCGTCGTGCGCCACGACGCCGCCGAGGGGCACCGCATCACGGAGGTCGACGGAGACGACTTCTCGCTCGCCGGTCTGCCCCTCTACGCGCCGGGCCTGATCTCCCTCGACGACGTCGGATACTTCCTCCCCTGGGTGCCGCAGGGGGCGGTCGCTGCGGTGATCCTGGTAGAACAGCGCTGGGACGTGCGCTTCGTCCGCGAGGTCGAGGACGGCGGCGATCGTATCCTGGCGACGCAGGCGATCCCCTCCGCGATCGCGAACGCCGCCCTGGTGGCGACGCTCGGTGCACAGGCCTGACATCCCTCCGGACTCAGACCATGGCGTGCACGGCCTCCCGGCGGGATGAGACCCCGAGCTTCCGGTAGATCGCACGTTGGTGCGTCTTCACCGTATTGACCGAGACGCGCAGCTCCTGGGCGATCTCCGGCAGTGTCCGTGCGGTCTGCATCTGATGGAAGACGTCGCGCTCTCGCTCCGACAGCCGGTCCGTCACTGACCCCACGGCGTCGACGGCGAGGCACTTCTCGATGAACTCCTCGAATTGCGTGCCGTGATGCACCTGGGCCTGGAGCAGGCGCCGTACCGCGACCTCCCGCGGGCCGAAGAGCACGACGAGGTTCTCCTGCGAGGCCAGGGCGAGCGCGGCCTCGCACAGGTCATGAGCTTGCTCGTGGTGTCCGGTCCCGCGCCGCAGCACCGCCGCGGTGATGAGCGTGGCGGCCTTGACGTACGACAGCTCGGAGGCGCCCCGCAACGATCGGAGCATCTCCAGCGCCGCCGCATGCTCCTCGGCGCGACGCAGGATGCCGGACAGGGCCACTCCCACGAGCGGGAGGTCGGTGCCGCCCGCGTACTTCTTCGCGATGCGCAGCGCGCGCTCCCTCCGCCCCACCGCCTCCTCGAGCAGCGCCACCGACGATTCGCGGAACGCCGGCCACGCCACCCCCTGCACGACGTCGATGGGGAGCTCCTGCACACCGATGGCGGCCCGACGACAGATCGCGGGGTCTCCCGTGAGCGCGGCGGCATAGGCGCCCATCATGCGCGCATGGCCGGCGAGATCCCGCCCGGAACCCGCCTCCTCGCGTGCCGCCTCGAAGATCCGCACCGCCTCCTCCGCCTCGCCGGACCAGTAGGCGACCCATCCGGCGGCGGCCTCGGCGCTTCCGCTCGCGAAGGTGTTCCGTGGGAGAACGGAGTCTCCGAGGCTCTCCTCCTCGGCCAGGACGGTCGCAGCCTCCGAGAGCCGACCCGAGGCGGCGAGGCCATACGCCAGGTGACCGAGCGCGCGGGAGGTGAGGTCGCGGTCTCCCGCTTCCCGCGCCTCCCGCGCCGCGGCGGAGAAGTACTCGATCGCGAGATCCGGCGCCTCCCGATTGCGCAGCGCTGTCCATCCGAGCAGATGGTTGAGGGCCACCCGGCCGCCGTACATCCGGTCGTCCTCGGCCTGGAGGAGCGCGCGGATCTCGGGACCAGACACGGCCGTCTCGGCGGAGGACTCCGCCAGCAGCAGGCGGACGATGACCAAGACGGCCGGGTCGCCCGTGCCCGGCGTCCGATCGAGGAGCGCCTCGGCTCGGCGACACAGCTCTCGGGCGACGCGATGGTCTCCGAGGATATCGCTGGCACCGGCCCGCACGAGGAGGAGCTGTGGATCATCCGGCGTGTCCCGCAGGAGGGAGATCGCCGTCCGCTCGACGTCCCCCGCCGACGCGCCGACCACGAGCCCCAGCCAGTGGCGGAGCAGGATGGCCCTGGCACCGACGGGGTCCCCGGCGCGGCGCGCATGCGTCACGGCGGCGATCGGGTCCGTACCCTCCAGGGCGCGGGCGGCGCGGCGGTGCGCGGCGGCATACCTGTCGGCATCCGTCCGCGCGAGGTCGGCACACCGACGGGCGAACGCCGGATGCCACCGATAGATCGGGCCGGTCGGGCCGTCGAAACGGTCGAGGAACAGGCCGAGTCGGACGCAGCTCTCGAGGAGCTCGGCGGCGTCCTCCCTCGCCGTCACCACCGCTGCGGTCTCCGGGGTCAGCTCCGCGCAGACGGTGCCGTCGAGCACGAAGTCGGCGAGTCCCGGCGGCAGCGCAGCCAGCACGTGCTCGCGGACGTACTCGCTGAGGAAGGAGGATGCCGTCGACCCGGCGGTGGACGGCAGGGCACCGCCCACGAGCACGAGCCGGACCGCGATGGGCCACCCGCCGGTCTCCTCTCGGACCGCGGTCGCGTCGAGTCCGCCGGGGAGGGACAGCATCAGACGGCGGATCTCCTCGGTGGAGAACCGGAGCACGTCGACGCCGACGAACGATCCGGGGTGCATGAGGCGGTGTCGGGACAGGGTGACCTCGATCAGCGTCGTGCCGACGAGGACGAGACGGAGACCGTCCGGAGGCTGGTCGGCGAGCAGGCCGAGCAGCCCCTCGCGCCAGCCCTCGCCCGCGCGGTGCGCATCGTCGACGATGAGGTGCACCGGATGCTCGGCATCCTGCAGCGCCGCGCAGATCTGCCGGTAGGCGCGGACCGGGTCCTCGACGTCACGGGGCACGGCGAATGTGCGGCCCGCGCGGTCGGCGGCGAGGGCCAGCGCATTCATGACCCCGGACGTCAGCAGCGCGGGATCGTCGTCCGAGGCGCTCAGCGTGAGCCAGGCGACGTCGTCGCGCGTCGCGGCCCAGGCCGTGGCGGCCGTCGTCTTGCCGTAACCGCTCGGTGCGCTGAGGACCGTCACCCCGTCGGCGGCCACCGCCGCCGTGATCGCTGACATCACGCGTTCCCGCGGGAGGACGCCGATGGGCGGGGCGGGTGGCCGGAAACGCATCGTCGGTCCCGGCCTCGTGGAACGTACGGGAGGCGACATGGCAACACGAAACCACGGGTCCGCGCCCCCTTCCAGGGGGTGAGCCCGCAATCACCCGGATGAAAGTGCCGGGGGCTACGCTGGCGGCGTGACCCCGCTCTCGACTCCTCCCGGCCCCGCGACAGACCGCGCGATCTCCCCTGCTCTGCGGACCCTGCTGATCCTGGCGGCGAGCGCGATCGTCCTCGCGGGCGTCTCGCTGGCGCGTGAGGTCTTCGGCCCCCTGGCCCTCGCGATCGTCATCGTCGTGATCTGCGAGCCGATCCGTCGGCCCTTCCAGCGCCCTGGCCGACCCGCCTGGATCGGGACGACGGCCGTGATCGTCCTCGCCTACGTGATCCTGCTGGCGATGGCGGCGCTGCTGTGGCTTGCCGGCACCCAGTTCGCCCGACTCGTCGGCGACCTGGCGTCCCAGGACGGCCTCGTGCGCGCCGCCGATCAGGTCGTCGCCTGGCTGCAGTCCCTCGGGCTGGATCAGGAGGCGGCGGATGCGGCCGCCTCGATCCTCGATCCCGAGACCCTGCTCGGTGTGGCGGGGAGCCTGGGCAGCGCGGTGCTCGGCGTCGCCACCGCCCTGTTCTTCGTCTGCGCCTACATCATCTTCCTCGCAGCAGACGCAGCCCGATACCGGACCGCGCCGGCGCTCTTCGGCACGACGCACGGCCCGGTCCTGCGGCGCATCGCCCATCTGCAGACGGGGGTTCGCCGGTACTACGTCGTCAACGCCGCCTTCGGCGCCGTCGTGGCGATCATCGACGGCCTCGCGCTGTGGTGGATGGGCGTCCCCGCCCCGGTGGTCTGGGCGATCCTCGCCTTCGTGACGAACTTCATCCCGAACATCGGCTTCGTGCTCGGTCTCATCCCGCCCGCGATCCTCGCCTTCGTGGTGGGCGGCTGGCCGTTGCTCCTCGGCGTCATCGCCGTGTACTGCGTGGTGAACGTCGTGCTCCAGGTGCTCGTCCAACCCAAGTTCGTCAGCGACGCGGTCGACCTGAGCCTCACGTTGAGCTTCTTCTCCGTGATCTTCTGGACCTTCGTGATCGGGCCGCTCGGCGCCATCCTGTCGATCCCGCTGACCCTCCTCGTACGCGCGCTCGTCCTGGAGGGCGACCCGGGATCGACCTGGGTGCGCTGGGTCAGCGGCGACCGCACCGCTCTCCCCGAGCCGTCGGCGACGCCGACGGCGCCCGCGGCGCCGACTCGACGCCGTTTCCGCCGACGCTGACGCCGCGCGCCGCCGGCACCGCACCGCGAAATCACCAGGGCGAGGTTGCCCGCCGCTCTGGTCGTCGCCGTCCGACGATGCCATCGTGAAGCCGGACACCACCGGCGACGAAGGGAGAGCGCATGCCGCGTCCGCTCGCGGGCCTGACCCGACGCAACCTCGTCACCGAGCTGACCGCGGGAGTCACCCTCCTGGCGATCGCCATCCCGCTCAACATCGGCTACGCCCAGATCGCCGGGCTCCCCGCGACCGCCGGGCTGTACGCACTGATCGTCCCGACCGTCGTCTACGCGCTCGTGGTGTCGTCGCGTCAGCTGGTCGCCTCTCCTGACGCCGCGGCAGCCGCCCTGGTGGCCTCCTCGATCGGCGGCCTGGCCGTCGCGGGAAGTGCCGACTACGCCACCCTCGCCCTCGCCCAGGCCATCCTCTGCGGAGGGATGTTCCTGCTGCTCGCCGTCTTCAAGCTCGGCTTCCTGGCGAACTTCCTGTCCACGCCGATCCTCGTCGGCTTCGTGGGCGGACTGGCGCTGGACATCATGGTGAGCCAGATCGCGAAGATGCTCGGGGTGAAGATCGACTCCGGCGCGGAGTTCGTCGACAAGGTCGTCGCACTGGTCACCGGACTCCCCTCGCTCAACGGCTGGTCCGTGCTCCTCGCCGCCTGCTCCGTCGTGGTTCTGCTCGTCGGGCAGCGCTACCTCCGGTCGGTGCCCTGGGCACTGATCGTCCTCGTCGCGACGACCGTCGTGGTCGTCCTCACCGGCCTCGACGGACGGGGCGTGGACGTGCTCGGCGAGGTCCCCGCCGGCCCTCCCGCGCTCACCTGGCCGATCATCGACTGGTCGCTGTGGCTCGCGCTCGTCCCCTCCGCAATCGCCCTGACTCTCGTCACCACGGCGGAGGGCCTGCTCGTCTCGCGCTCCTACGCCGAGAAGCACCGCTACCCGTTCCATGCCAACCGGGATCTGCTGGCGTTCGGCGTCGCGAACGTCGCCGCCGGCGCGCAGGGCAGCTTCGCCGTCGGGTCCTCGACCTCACGCACCGCGGCGATGGATCAGGCGGGCTCGCGCACGCAGCTCCCCGCCCTCGTGCTCGCCGTCGGGACGCTCCTGCTGCTGCTCTTCGGCACCGCGCTGCTCGCCGACATCCCCTCGCCGGCGATCGGGGCCATCGTCGGCGTCGCGATCATCCCGCTCCTCGGCATCCGCGACTTCGTCCGGTTGTGGCGCCTGGACCGGTTCGAGTTCGTCATCGGCGCGGTCTGCTTCCTCGTGACCCTGTTCGTCGGCTCGATCGCAGGAATCGTCGTGGCCTTCGTGCTGGCCCTCATCAACCTCGCCCAACGCGCCTCCCACCCCGCCATCGATGTGCTGGAGGCCTCGGGCGACCCCGGCGAGTCCCTCCTGGAGGACGCTCCTGCGGGCACGACCACGGCACCGGGGGTCATCGTCGTCCGGCTCGCGGCTCCACTGTTCTTCGCGAACGGCGCCGTGTTCTCCGCAGCCGTCAAGGAGGCCGTCCGCGCCGCCGGCCCGTCCGCCGTCCACCACGTCGTCATCGACATGGAAGCCGTCACCGACGTCGACGTCACCGGGGCCCAGGCGTTCCAGGCGCTGCGGGAGTGGCTCGACGCCCAGTCGATCCCGCTGGCCTTCAGTCGCGTCCGCCCGAACACGCTCCGCCGCCTCCGCGCGCTGGGCCTGCTCGACCGGGAGCCCGTGTACGCGACCAACCGCGCCGCGATCACCGACCTCGCTCCGACCGATGCCGCTTCGCCGGCTCCGAACAGGAAGGGCAGCTGAATGGGTGCCGTCATCGGGGAGATCCTCCCCCTCGCCGTGGGCGTCGCGATCAGCCCTGTGCCGATCATCGCCGCCATCCTCATGCTCCTGTCCCCGAAGGCACGGGTCACGAGCGTCGGCTTCTTGCTCGGCTGGATTGCGGGCATCGTCCTGGCGGTCAGCGTCTTCACCCTGTTGTCGGCGGTCCTCCCCGAAGAGGATCCCGATGCCTCTCGTCCGATCCGCGGGGTCATCCAGCTCATCCTCGGAATCCTGCTGCTGGTGCTGGCGGTCGGTCAGTGGCGCAAGCGCCCGAAAGCGGGGCAGCCGGCGGCCCTGCCGTCGTGGATGAAAGCGATCGACACGATGTCCTTCGGCACGGCGCTCGGCCTCGGACTCCTCCTCTCCGCCGTGAATCCGAAGAACCTCCTCCTGGCGGCCGGAGCCGGGATCGACATCGGCAGCGCGTCGCTCGACGGGGGTTCCACGATCCTCGTGATCGCCGTCTTCACGCTGATCGGGGCCTCGACCGTGCTCGTGCCCGTCATCGGCTATCTCGTCGCCGCCGCACGGCTGCGCGCCCCGCTCGATGCGCTGCGGGGATGGCTCGCCGCCGAGAATGCGGTCATCATGGCCGTGCTGCTGCTCGTGATCGGCGTGTCCTTGATCGGCAAGGGCATCGGCAGCTTCTGAGCGCGCCGCGCGATCGCAGGTGACCGGCGAGGGGGAAGAGCATCATGGGAGAGCTCGTCGTCGCGCTGCTTCCCGTGCTCCTCGGTGTGGTGCTCAGCCCCCTGGCCATCATGGCCCTCGTGGCGGTTCTGGTGTCCCGGCACCCCCGTACGAACGGCATCGCGTATCTGGTCGGCTGGCTCCTGGGACTGGGCGGGCTGCTGGCTGTCTTCCTCTGGGTGTTCCGAAGCACCGCCGTCCACGAGCAGTATGAGCCTCCGCTCTGGGTTCCGCTCGTCCGCCTGGTGCTGGGGCTCTTCCTCACCGGCGCCGCGGTCTGGGTGTATCGAAAGGGGAGGGCCCGGATCGCGGCGATGGCCGGTGCCTCCTCCCCCCGGGAGGTCGTGGCCGCATCGCCTCAGCTCCCGGGATGGCTGCACTCGGTGGAGACCTTCCGCCCGGGGCGCACGTTCCTGCTCGGTCTCGCCCTGTTCGTCCTCAATCCGGTGGATGCCTCCTGTGCGGTCATCGCCGCGCTCGACATCTCCCTCGCCGATATCACCCCTGCCGCGACCGTCGGCGTGACGGTCCTGTTCGCCGTACTGGGCACTCTGCCCATCGCCGCCCCCGTGCTGTTCGTCGTCGCGCGCGGGGTCGGTGCACGACCGGCGCTGGAGCGCCTGCGCAGCTGGGTCGCCGGCAACACACATGTCCTCAACGCCGCGATGCTGCTCGTGATCGGCGTCTTGCAGCTGGACAAGGCCCTCACCGCCCTCGTCTGATCGGCGTGCCCTCTCCGGCGGAGATCACCCGGATGAACGCGGCCCTGAGCCCGTGACCCGGACCTGACCCGGCAGTACTGTGCGGGAAAGGCGGTTCGGCAGAGATGAAGGAGATGGACATGGCCCGTGACTTCCAGGGCAAGATCGAACTCGACGTCCGCGACTCGGAGGCCGACTGGGAGGCCTTCCTCCCGGCGAAGGCACCCCAGGGGGCCCCCAACGTCCTGGTGGTCCTCTACGACGACACCGGGCAGGCGGCCTGGTCGCCATACGGCGGGCGGATCAACATGCCCACCATGGACCGTCTTGCGCGGAACGGCCTGACGTACGCGCAGTGGCACACGACTGCTCTCTGCTCGCCGACCCGCTCCACGTTCCTCACCGGACGCAACCACCACTCCAACGGGTTCGCGACGATCTCGGAGTCCTCCACCGGTTTCCCGGGGTACAACTCACATATCCCGGCCCACAACGTGCCGATGGCGCACCTCCTCCGAGACGCCGGATGGTCGACGTTCTGGGTCGGGAAGAACCACAACGTGCCCATCGACGATTGGACGGCCGGGTCGAGCAAGAAGAACTGGCCGCTGGCGCAGGGATACGACCGGTTCTACGGATTCATCGGCGGAGAGACCAACAACTGGTATCCCTCCCTCGCCGAGGACAACCACTACATCGATCAGCCCTACTCGCCGGAAGAGGGGTACCACCTCTCCAAGGATCTCGCCGATCAGGCCCTGAAGATGATCCGCGACAGCAAGCAGACGGAGCCGGACAAGCCCTGGTACCTGTGGTTCTGCCCCGGCGCCAACCATGCTCCGCACCACGCGCCACAGGAGTACATCGACAAGTACAAGGGCGCGTTCGACGACGGCTACGAGGCGTATCGAGAGTGGGTGCTCGCGCGGATGATCGAGAAGGGCATCGTGCCGGCGGACACCGAGCTCACGCCTCTGAACCCGATGGCGGAGGGCACGTACTCGGCGGGCGACCACGTGCGCCCGTGGGCCGAGCTGAACGAAGAGGAGAAGGCCATGTTCTGCCGGATGGCAGAGGTGTACGCCGGCTTCTCGGAGTACACGGACGCCCAGGTGGGGCGGATCATCGACTATCTGGAGGAGTCGGGGCAACTCGACAACACGATCATCTTCTACTGCGCCGACAACGGCGCTTCCGGCGAAGGCAGTCCGAACGGCTCGGTCAACGAGGGCAAGATCTTCGGTGGCTACCCCGACTCGCTCGAGGAGAACCTCCGTCTCGTCGACAAGCTGGGTAGCCCCGACACCTACAACCACTACCCGACCGGATGGGCAGCCGCGTTCTCGACCCCGTACCGCATGTTCAAGCGGTACGTCTATCAGGGCGGCGTGTGCGATCCGCTGGTGATCCATTGGCCTGCCGGGATCTCGGCGCGCGGCGAGGTGCGCTCGCAATATCACCACTCCACGGACATCGTCGCCACGATCCTCGATGTGTGCGGACTGAGCCTGCCCGAGACCTACAACGGGGTGCCGCAACGTCCGCTCGACGGCGTGTCGATGCGGTACAGCTTCGATGCGGCCTCGGACGGTCCGACGCAGAAGGAGACGCAGTACTACGAGATGTTCGGCAACCGCGGCATCTGGCACCGGGGATGGAAGGCGGTCACCGAGCACGGTCCCGTCAGCGGCAAGGGTGACTACGAGAACGACCGGTGGCAACTCTTCCACACCGACGTCGATCGCGCAGAGGCCCACGACCTCGCCGCGGAGCACCCCGAGAAGGTGGCCGAACTCACCCGTCTATGGATGGAGGAGGCGAAACGGAACGATGTCCTCCCCCTGAACGATCTGGCGATCCTGACGAATCCCGAGGACTTCGACCTGTTCATCAACCACATGGAGTTCCACCAGCCCGCCCCGCCATCCGGGCAGTACACCTATTACCCGGGCACGACCGAGATCCCGGAGCGCTCCTCAGCCAATGTGCACGGTGTGTCCTACAAGGTCGCTGCGGACGTCGACCTGACACCCGCCAGCCAGGGGGTGATCTTCGCGCAGGGTTCACGCTTCGGTGGTCACTCCCTCTACATCAAGGACGGTCGCCTCACGTACTGCTACAACTTCCTCGGCGTGCCCCCGCTGTACCTGATCTCCGCGCCGATCGCCCTGACCGGCCGCCACGTGCTGGGCGTCGAGTTCACCAAGCAGAGCATGGGAGAGCACCGGGAGGGCCTCGGTCCGCTGGCGTTGTACATCGACGATCAGAAGGTCGCCGAGGAGCAGATCCGCACAGTGCTCGGACACTTCTCGCTCTCCGGTGAAGGACTGTGCATCGGCTACGACAGTGCGGACGCCGTCTCGCCCGAGTATCAGGGACAGCGATTCGAGTTCCGCGACGGGGAGATCAAGAAGGTCGTGTTCGACGTCGCCGACGACGCCTACCTCGACCTGGAGGCGCACCTGGCGGCGGCCATGGCCCGCGACTGACGACCGGCGGCCGTCCAGGCCCTCAGAGCAATCCGAGGGCCTGGGCGGCCGCTGTCACGCCATCGCGATCCGAGACCCCGAGCTTGCGGTAGATGTTGCGCACATGCGTCTTCACCGTGTTCGGGGAGATGTACTCCTGCTGGGCGATCTGGCGGAGCGTGGCATTGCGACTCAAGGCGCTCAGCACGATGCGCTCACGCTGCGTCAGCTCCTCCTCCACGAGCACACCGGCGGCGGCGAGCCGCTCCCGCACCCGATCCGCGAAGTGCGTGCGGGCTCCGGCCGTCGCGCGGGCCGCGAGCAGGCGGGCGACGACGGGGCCCGCCTCGGCGACCCGGCGCACATGCTCCTCCGGCTCCGCAAGGGCGAGGGCGGTGGCGAGCGCGAACTGCGCCCGGTCCGGCTCCCCGTCGTGCACGTCGAGCTCCGCCTCCACCAGCCAGGCGTCGATCAGCGAGGCCGGGAGCAGGCACGGGACGGCACCTTCCAGCACCGGCGCCAGCGCGCCGCGGGCGATGCCATCGCGCCGGTCGTGCACAGCGGCGATAGCCCGGAGCACGAGCACGTCTCCCGTGTCCCCCAGCGCATCCTCGATGTCGGCGATGAACCGGTCTCGGAGCGTCGGCTCCCCCAGCCGATCGAAGGCGTGCACCGCGAAGGGCCCCATCATGGCGTACCAGTGCGGCGGAAGCGGCAGATCGTCACGGGGAGTAAGGGTGGCGAGGAGCCGCACGGCCGCGTCGTGGGGATCGGCGCCCTGCTCTGCACCGAGCAGCGCGCGCAGCCCTTGCAGGCCCCGCGCGATCGCGGTCTCCCCGCCCTCGGCGATCACCCGCGCCGAGTACTCCAGGGTCTCAGGCCCCTCCAGGATCTGCATGCCCTCGTAGGGGCCCCAGAAACGCCACACCCTGGTCACCTCGAAGAACGGGCTGTCCGGCTCACCGAGCTCGTGCCAGCGGCGTTCCAAGGCGGCTCCCGCCTCGATCGCGTCACGGAGCCGGCCGCGGAACAGCACGCTGGTGGCGAGGACCGCCTCCGCCTGCAGTTCCGCCGCGCGGGCGCCGATCGCTCGAGCGAGGTCACCGGCACGGCGCGCTGTCGCCTCCGCCTGGTCGAGTCGTCCCACATAGAGCTTCGCCGTCGCGGCCTCCAGAATGGCGTAGGTGTCGAGCTGCTCCTCTCCGCTGAGGTCGTGGAGATCGGCTCCAGCGCCGTCGAGAGCCTCGGCGATACCGCCCCGCCGCAGCGCCGCGTGCACGTCGATCCCGCGGCGCCAGCGACGGTCGGCGTCGGACTCTCCCGCGCCCACGGGCGGCACGATCACGGCGGCCGACGGATCTCCGCAGGACAGCTCCGCTGCGGCGACGAGCATCCGGACGGTGGGCACGGCGCGCAGGGCGGTCGGCAGCTCCGCCATCACTCGCCGCACCGTATCCGCCCGGCCGTCCAGCACGAGCTGCATCCCGCAGCGCCGCAGGACGCCGGCCGTGCAGGCCGTCTCCCCGCCGCGGACGGCGTGCTGCAACGCGAGGAGGTGCTGCCCATGCTGCGCGAACCACTCCGCGGCACGCCGGTGGAGCCGCTCCTCGCGGTCGGCACCGCCTTCCCGCAGCCGGCTGAGAAGGAACTCCCGCAGCAGCGGCGGATAGTGGTAGCGGGACGGATCCTCGGCGTCCGGACCCGCGACCACATTGAGGCGGAGCAGTCGGTCGATCGTGGCGGTGATGGAGTCGGCCCCGGAGAGCACGGCGGCGAGCTCGGGGGTGAAGCGGTCCACGACCGCGGTCGTCTCGAGGAAGGAGCGCAGCTCGCCATCGAGGTCGGCGAGCACCTCCTCGACGAAGTAGTCCGCCACCTCGGGGGCGTCCCCGCGCAGCGTGGGCCCGAGGACGGTCTGCGCCCCGGCGGCGTCGAGCATCATGAGCTGCAGCCCGGTCGCCCAGCCCTCGGTACGGGCGAGCACGGTGCTGACCTCGCCCTGAGAGAGCCGGAGACCTCGCGCGCCGAAGAAGGCGCGGACCTCGGCCGGGGTGAAGGCGAGCGCACGGGCATCGAGTTCGAGGGCCACGCCGGCGATGCGGCGTCGTGCCAGGGGGATCGCCCGCGTCCCGCGCCCGGAGAGCACCACGTGCACGGTGCCGGGAGCGCTCTGCACGAACGTCGAGAGCAGTTGGGCGGTGTGCTCGTCTTCGACTCGGTGGACGTCGTCGATGACGAGGACGATCCGGTTCCTCGCCTCGCGGAGAGCTCTGGCGAGCGCACGCGCCGTCGTCGCGGAGCGCACGGCGGGCACAGCCGCGAGCGCGTCCTGGAGTCCGGGATCGTCGATTCTCTCGAGGGCGCCGCGCAGGAGCGGCAGGTCCGCCTCGCCGCGCTCCAGGGACACCCACACGAGGTGGATGCGGGGATCGGCACGCAGACGCTGCGCCCACTGCGACAGCAGCCGGGTCTTGCCGGATCCTGCCGGCGCGCTCACGAGCGTGAGCGTCCACGGCCCGTCCATCGCGGCAGTCAACCGCGAGAGCAGGCGCTCTCGACGGACCTCGCCCTTCATCGGAGCGGGTTCAGAGCTCTCGCTCGTTCCCGCCGTTCTTGCACTGTGCAGCACTCGAAACCCCCCGATTTCGACCTTGCTCCCCCTGGCGGGCAGTCTATTGCACAGTGGGAGCGGTCCCGCAAGAGGTGCTCACTCGGAGACGTCCGCCCGCGACGGCCGTCGCATCGCGAGAAGCGTCGGCACGAGGACGCCGAAGAACAGGGCGAGAGCCACTCCCAGCAGCGTCTCGAGGGTCCGTTCCAGGAACCGCGACGTCGGCGATTCGTCCGACGTCGACAGCAGCAGGGTGAGCACGAGAAAGGTCGTGAAGGCCGGCGCGACGTACCACCGGCTCTCCTGGACTGCGCCGAGACACCCCACCACGACACCGATTGCGAGCCCGATCGCCACCCCGCTCGGAGACAACAGGGCGAACCCCGCCGCGACCAGCGCCCCGACGAGCACCGACGCCGCCCGACCGACGCTGCGGAGGACGAGCTGGCCTCGCACCGGACGCATCACCAGCAGCACGGCGCCGGTCGCCCAGCCGACGTGCTCGACCCCGGTCGCGAAGCCGATGGCCGCCGCCGTCGCGGCGGCGGCACCCAGCAGGAACCCGTACATCAGCAAGGCGCGCCCCTTCGGCATCGATGCCGCAGCCCGCACGCCCGCCTCGTGTTCCGGCCAGAGCAGGGCGATGAGCCACGCGTACACCGAGCCGGCGACGATCGCGCCGGCCAGGAGGACGGTCGTCGTCGACAGTGGGAAGCTCAGACCGATCCCGACCATGGGCAGGACCAGGGTCAGGGCCAGCTGACCGGCGCGCTCCCGCGCGGCGAGCATGCTGGCGAGGACCGCCAGCACAGCCACGGCGAGCACGGCGAGGACCGGCACGAGCGCGAGCGTGGCACCGAGAAGGAGTCCCAGCGCGACCAGCGTCCCGAGCACGGGGATCGCCGAGCGCGCTCGTCGCCGTGCAGGAAGCCCGACGACAGCCGCCGGCAGGACCCCGATGCTCAGAGCCAGCGCGACAGCGGGATCGAACGGCGCGACCGCCATCGCGGGCACCGCGTAGAGCACGCCGAGACCGAACCGCGACCATCGCCACGTCACCCCGGCGCGTGCCGCCATGCCCGCCTCGCTCTCCGGTTCCGGCTGCGGTCGGGCATCGTCTCCCCTGTCTCGATCGCCCCGTGGTTCTTCCGTGCCGTCAGCCTAGGCAGGCGGTGGCCGCGCGTCACTGCTCATCGGCCACTTCACCCGGGTGAACGCCGCCGCTCCTCGCGGTCCGCCGCGGCCCGGAGCCCGACATCGACCGAGGGGTGCACGCGTCCGTCCGCCGCCAGGGCGGAGTACCACGACGTCCGAGCCGCGACAGCGGTCGCGTCCGCAGGCAGAGCCGCGAGATGGAGCTCCACGCCGAGCTGCGCCAGCTCCCGATCGAGGGCTTCGAGAGCGTCGAGCACGGTGATCGACATCACCACCTGCTGCGGCAGTCCGAGCACGAGCGTCCGCACCGGCTCGGCCTGCGCGGCGACGGTCTGCACGATGAGCCGCCGATTGGCGAGCGCGTTCGCCGTGTAGAGCCCCCGCTCGGGCTCCAGCCCGAGCGCGCTCCCCCGCCTCCCCACCACGCGGACGCGAGGGATGTTGAGCTCTCGCAGCACGAGCACCAGCGTCACGACGACGCCGACAGCCACCGCGGGGAGGAGCCCCGCGGTGAGACCGATGGCCGCCACGGAGGTCGCGACCCAGAAGTCCATCCGGCTGATGCGCGCCCAGCGCACGAGCTCGGGGATGTTGACGAGTCCGGCCACCGCCGTGAAGACCATCGCCGCGAGCGTCGCCTCGGGCAGCAGGCTCAGCACGGGAGCGAGGAACAACGCGACGAGGACGGCGAGCCCGACAGTGGTCAGCGTGGCCAGCTGGGAGCGCGCACCGGCGCCTTGGTTGACGGCGCTCTGCGAGAACCCTCCCGCCGCGGGCATGGCCGTGAAGAAGGCACCGACCGTGTTGGCCGCACCGGTCGCGAAGAGCTCCTGGTCGCTGTCGATCTGCGGCTCCGTCGCCTGGCGCAGGCTGCGTGCGACCGCGGCGGACTCCAGGAAGGCCATGACGGCGATCGCCAGCGCTCCGGGGACGAGTGCCGCGGCCTCGGACAGGTCCGGGATCCCCGGAACGGGAAGACCACCGGCCACCGGGGCGATGAGGTCGACACCGAGATCGTCGATCCGTCCGACACCCACGAGCAGCATGCCTGCGGCGACGACGACGAGAGTGCCGGGGACCCGCGGAGCGAAGCGTTTGAGGAGCAGGAGTGTGGCGATGGATCCCGCCGAGAGCAGGAGCGTCGGGGTGTTGACGCTGTCGAGCGCTTCCCCGACGGCGACCAGGGAGCGGATGAAGCCGTGGCCGGAGAAGTCGAAGGACTCCCCCAGGAGCTTCGGGAGCTGCCCGACGGCGACTGTCGCCCCCACCCCGATCTTCAGCCCGAGCACAGTCGCTCCGCTGATGTTCTCGACGAGGGATCCCAGCCGACACGCCCGTGCCAACAGCAGCACCGCTCCCACCAGGAGGGTCAGCATCATGAGCGCGCCGATCGCGTCGTCCGCGCCCGCGGCGACGCCTGCCGAGACCAGCGTCGTCGCGGTGAGTGTCGCGATGGTCGATGTCGTCGAGACGCTCATCGCCCGACTGCCACCAAGGAGGGCGTACACGAGCATGGGGACGATACATGTGTAGAGGCCGACCTGCACCGGGAGATTCGCGATCGTCGCGTAGGCCATGGCCTGCGGAACCACGACCGCACCCGCGGAGAGCCCGGCCAGCACGTCGCGCACGATCCAGCGGCGCTGGTAGCCGTCCAGAGTGCTCAGCAGCCACGGTGGCCGGTGCACTGTGCTCATGGGACTCCCTCCGCCGTCGAGGGAAGCGTACTGCCGACGCTCCGGGCGTGACCGGCCGGAGCCGTCTCACCGTGGCGAGTCACCCGGGTGAACTCCTGACGGAACCGGTGCACCGGCGCTGCGCCCGCCGGTATGTTCCCAGCGTGCCCCGGAGACGGCGGCACCGAGAAAGGAGCAGTCATGGGATTTTGGGCATCGTTCTGGGACATCATCTGGTGGTTCCTGTGGATCTTCGCCTTCACCGCGTATCTCTTCGCCCTGTTCGCGATCATCGGGGACCTGTTCCGCGACCACAAGCTGAGCGGCTGGTGGAAGGCCGTGTGGATCTTCTTCCTGATCTTCGTGCCGTTCCTCACGGCGCTCGTGTACCTCATCGCCCGGGGCAACGGCATGGCCGAACGCAGCAGTGCGGAAGCCCGCCGTGCGCAGGAGGCCGCGAACGCGTACATCCAGCAGGTGGCCGGCAGCAGTCCGAGCGAGGAGATCGCGAAGGCCAAGGCACTGCTGGACGCCGGAACCATCACGCCGGACGAGTACTCCCTCATCAAGGCGAAGGCGCTGCAGTAGGCCCCGGGCCCGCCCCCACCACCGCGAGGAGCCCGCAGCATGGACCTGCAGGATCTGCTGCCGACCGACATCGACTGGTGGCAGCTCCTGCTCGCCCTGCTCGTCGCCCTCGCGACCTGGATCGTCTCGCGGTTCGCACGCCGGGGCACCACAGCCCTGCTCCGGCGTGCACCCGGAATCTCCCCCGCCGTCGGGACCGCGATCGCGCAGTTCGTCGGCTACGCCATCCTCCTGCTGGGCTTCGGCATCGCGCTCGCGATGCTCGGCGCCAACGTGCAGCCCCTGCTCGCGATCGTCGTCATCCTCGGCATCGTCGCGATCCTCGTCCTTCGCGGCGTGGCGGACAACTTCGCGGCCGGCGTGCTGCTGCAGGCGCGGCAGACGGTCCGCATCGGCGACGAGATCGTGGTGGAGGCGCTGGACTCCGTGATCGCCGGGACGGTGACCGAGCTCAACGCCCGCGCGGTGATCCTGCACACGGTCGACGGCCGCACCCTCCACGTCCCCAACGCACGCCTGCTCTCCGATCCCGTGGTCAACGACTCCACCCGCGGAGCCCGGCGCAGCGAGGTGGAGGTCAGGGTGCGGCGGGACGGGACGACCCGGATCGACGGCGTGCTCGATCCGCTCGTCGATGCGGCCAGGACGGCGGAGGGCGTGCACCGGCACGAAGGCGTGCGGGCGCTCGTGATCAGCGTGAGCGGGGACCGGCTGATCGCGCGGCTGCAGTTCTGGCACCACCCGCTGCACGGCGCCCTCGTGAGCGCCGCCGTCGTGGTCGCGGTCTTCGACGCCCTCGGCGGCCTCGGCACCACCGGCACCGTCACCAGCGTCCCGGCCCCGCCACCGCTCGTGCCGCCCGATCCCGTGTGAGACCCGGGTGCGCGATGTCGGTGCCCTCGGGCATGATCTGCGCATGGACATCACCTTCCTGCAGCCGGACGGCCTCGTCCGCAGCCCCGCCTTCAGTCACGCCGCCGTCATCCCGCCGGGGGCGACCACCGTCTACATCGGAGGGCAGAACGGCGTCGACGCCTCCGGCGCCGTCGTCTCCCCCGACGTGGGCACGCAGTCCCTTCGCGCTCTCGACAACGCGCGGGTCGCGCTCGAGTCCGCAGGGGCGACGCTCGACGACGTCGTGAGCTGGACCATCCTCATCCACCAGGATGCCGATCTGCGCGCGGCGTACGGCGCCGTGGCCGCCACCCTCGCCAGGGACGGCGCTCCGCCCCTCGTGACCGCCGCGCGGGTGGCGGGCCTCGGCGTGCCCGGAGCGCTCATCGAGGTGAGCGCGATCGCCGCGATGATCCGCGACTGAGGTCACATGCGTCCGCGCACAGGCGTGCGCTCGATACCGTCCGGCTCGTCGGGCATCGTCATCTCGGCCCGCACCCCGAGCAGGCGCACTTCGCGGTCGGCGTCGAGGGTCTCACCGAGCGCGAGCGCCATCGCGACCACGTCCTCTCGATCCGCCGTGGGAGCCGGGAGCTTCCGGCCGACGGTCCTCGTCTCGAACGGGGCGTACCGCACCTTGAGATGCACCCGCATGACCGGGCGCCCCTCGGCGGCGCAGTCGTCGAAGGCGTGTCCTGCGAGCTCGCGCAGCGCCTCCTGCACGGCCTCCCGCGTCGTGAGATTCTGCTGATACGTGGTCTCCCGGCTGTGGCTCCGTGCCACCCACGGAGTGTCGTCGACGATCCGCGGCCCCAGCCCGGAGCCCAGCCCGAGATACCACCGCCCCATCTTGGGACCGAACTCCGCGACGAGGGTCTCCTCGTCCGCCGCCGCGAGTTCGCGCACGGTGGCGATGCCGTGTGCCGCGAGCCGCTTCTGCACCTTCGGCCCCACGCCCCAGAGATCACGGGTCGGCCGGTCGCCCATCACCGCGAACCAGTTGTCGGCGGTCAGCCGGAACACGCCTCGCGGCTTGCCGAACTCCGTCGCGATCTTCGCCCGCACCTTGTTGTCTCCGATGCCGACCGAGCACTGCAGACCCGTCGCCTCCTCGACCGCGCGCTGGGCGGCCCGCGCGACGCCCTCCGGGTCATCGGTCACGACGCCGAGGAAGCACTCGTCCCACCCGATCACCTCCAGCACCACGTCGGGCAGCGTCCGCAACGCCGTCATCACCTCCTCGGAGGCCCGCTCGTACTCCGCGTGATCCACCGGCAGGAACACCGCGTCCTCCGGTGCCTTGCGCGCCGCGATCTTCAGCGGCATGCCCGACCCGATGCCGAAGGCGCGCGCCTCGTACGACGCCGTCGAGACGACGGCCCGCTCGGACGGGTCACCGCGGCCCCCGACGATGACCGGGTGTCCGGCCAGCTCGGGACGGCGCCGCACCTCGACCGCGGCGATGAACTGATCCATGTCGACGTGCAGCACCCACTCGGCCATGCATCGAGTGTGGCCGCTGACGACCGCGAAGTCACCCCGTCAGACGAGGAAGATCGGCAGGAGCTCCGGGTTGTGGGCGTGGACGAGGACGGCGAAGACCACCGCGTCGAAGAGGAGGTGCACCGTGACGACGTAGGCGAGCGAGTGCGTCCGGAGGAAGATGAATCCCTGCAGGAGCGCGAACGGGATGGTCAGCAGCGGGCCCCATTCGCGGTAGCCGAGCTCCCAGAGGAACGAGACGAACACGACGGCCTGCAGCACGTTCGCGAGCGCATCAGGGAAATGACGTCGTAGCAGCGCGAAGACGGTGCAGATGAAGAACAGCTCATCCCAGATGCCGACGGCGCCGACGCCGACGAACAGCCGCGCGATGAGATCGGGCGTGTCCACCGCGGGCCAGTTCTGATAGACGCCGCTGGTGATGAAGTAGAAGGGCAGGATCAGCCAGCCGAGCACCAGCACCGCGACGAGCCAGCCCCAGTGGAGCACTCCCCAGCGCTGCCCGGTGCGCCAGGGGAACCGGATCGCCCGGTCGCGATAGACGAACCGCGAGACCAGATACGGCACCAGCACCGCGCCGCCGAGCGCGAGGGTGAAGCGGAGCATGGCCAGGTGGTCGAGCTCCGCCGCGAGCGGGATGACGCTCACGATGAGCATGCCGAGCGCGATCAGCGAGAGGTCACGGCTGAGCGAGGGCCGCCGGGATCCGTCCGCCCCGGGGAGCGGCTCCTCGCGGCGCTCCACGAGCACAGCGGCGCCGACACCCAGCGCCAGCAGCAGCCAGCCGAGCCAGGGCAGCGCCACGACGAAGAAGGCCGGGGCGGCCGCGCACACCAGCGCCGCGGGAACGAGGCGCACCCCCACGGGCGCGCTCGGAGGGGCCTGCGTCATGCACGATCCCGTCGGCGGTACACGAGGTCGCGGATGTCGCGCCCCTTCGCGAGACCCTTCCGCTCGAACGCGGTCATGACCCGACCGTCGAACCGCTCGGCCCAGTCGCCCTCGAAGGCCCGCTCGAACAGGGGCTCGGCGTCGAGCACCTCCCGCATCTGGAGCGCATAGTCCTCCCAGTCGGTCGCGAGCCGGAGCAGGCCGCCGTCGCGCAGCGCCCTGGCAGCGGTGTCCCCGAATCCGGGCCGGACCAGACGCCGTTTCGTGTGACGCTTCTTGTGCCACGGGTCGGGGAAGAAGATCCACACCTCGGCCGCCGCCGCCTCCGGGAGGTAGGAGGACAGCACCTCCGGCGCGTTGGCCTCCACGACGCGGAGGTTCCGCGCGCCCGCCCGGTCGGCATCGAGCATGGTTCGAGCCACCCCCGCGCGGAAGACCTCCACGGCGAGGAAGTCGTCGTGCGGACGGCTCGACGCGGCAGCGACGATGGCGTGCCCCTGCCCGGAGCCGATCTCGACGAAGAGATCCGCCTGGCGGCCGTACTCGGCGGCGACGTCGAGCCGTGCCTCGGGATGCACGGAGGTCCACGCCACCGCGCGCGGCACATCCAGCAGATAGTGCGGGGCGAGATCGGTGAAGGCGCGCTCCTGCGCCTCGGACATCCGGCCGCTCCGACGCACGAAGGACACCGGCTCATCGCGGAAGGTACGCGGTTCGGGCATGGATCCAGGGTAGTCGCCGGGACCCCGGCCGCCGGACGCGGTCAGCCGGCGGGCGCGGTGACGAAGTCGATCAGCTCTTCCACCCGGCCGAGGAGTGCGGGCTCGAGATCGCGGTAGGTCGTGACCTTCGACAGGATGTGCTGCCAGGCCCTGGCGGTGTCGGCCTGCGTCTCGTGCGGCCAGCCGAAGGCGCGGCAGATCCCGGTCTTCCAGTCGACCCCGCGCGGGATCTCGGGCCACGCGGCGATGCCGAGGGCTCGAGGGGTGACGCACTGCCAGACATCGACGAACGGGTGTCCGACGATGCGGACATGGCGACCGTGCGGTCCGCGAGCGACCGCCTCGGCGATACGCGACTCCTTCGACCCCGGCACGAGGTGGTCCACGAGGACGCCGTATCGCCGGCGCGCGCTCGGCGGCTCCGCGGCGAGGAGGTCGTCCAGCAGGTCCACGCCCTGGAGGTACTCGACGACGACGCCTTCGACGCGCAGGTCGGCCCCCCACACCTTCTCCACGAGCTCGGCGTCGTGCCGCCCTTCGACGAGGATGCGGCTGGGCAGCGCCGTCCGCGCCCGCTGATCCGCCACGGCGAAGGAGCCGGAGGCGGTGCGGCGGGGTCCCTGCGCGGATGCCGCCGGCACGGTGAGGCGCACCGGTGCCCCGTCGATGAGGAAGCCGCCGCCAAGGGGGAACAGCCGTCGCCGTCCCAGCCGGTCCTCGAGCTCGACGGTGCCACCCTGCACCTTCGTCACGGCGCCGCAGAATCCGTCCGCCGCGACCTCGACCACGAGGTCGACCTCGGCGGGCACCTGCGGCACCGGCTTCACGCCGCGCTCGCGCCAGCCCGCTGCCAGCACGTCGGATCCGTACCTGTCGTCCATGCCTTCCAGCGTATGTGTCTCCGCTGAGGGCGAACGCCGAGACGCGCGCGAGTGCTGTCGCGTGTCGGACCCAGTGCATAGACTCGACACATGGGGCTCGGCTGCCGGTCGGAGGGAACACGATGACGAAACGGTGGCTGACGCTGGGTGCTCTGGCCCTCGCGGTCGCGACGGCGGCGCTGTCCGCCTCGGCGGCGTCCGCGACCGATCCGCTCACGCTCGACCCCGGGTATGTCACCGACCAGGCCGGCGTCCTCTCCCCCACCGAGGAAGAACAGGTCGAGTCCCGCCTGCAGGAGCTCACCGACAACTCCTCCGCCGATCTCTTCGTCGTCCTCGTCGACGACTTCACCGACCCGAACGACAGCGTCGAATGGGCCGATCAGGTCGCGAACGACAACCGGCTCGGCCCCGATCAGTACCTGCTCGCGATCGCCGTGGACGGCCGCAGCCTCTACATCTCCGCGGACTCCTCCGGGCCGTTGAGCGACGGGCAGCTCGCCGCCATCGAAGACGCGATCGCCCCGCTCGCCGGCGACGGCGACTGGGTCGGCGCGATCACGCTGGCCGCCGACGAGATCCAGGGGGACGGCGGCGCCGGAGCGCTCCGCGTCACGCTGATCGTCGTCGGGGTGGTCGCGGCCGCCCTCCTCATCTGGCTCATCGTCGCTCTGGTCCGGCGCGCACGCCGTACCGCGGCCATCCGCGAGCGGGGCGCCATGCCGGAGACACCCGACCCCGCCGACCCGTTCTCCACGCTCACCGATGCCCAGGTCGAGCAGCAGGCCGGCGTCGCGCTCGTGCGTGCGGACGACGCCATCACCTCCAGCCGGGAGGAGCTGGGATTCGCCGTGGCGCAGTACGGCGAGGGCGCGACCGCGGAGTTCTCCCGCGCCGTCGACGAGGCGAAGGCGAAGATCGCCGAGGCGTTCGATCTGCGGCAGAAGCTCGATGACGAGATCGAGGATTCCGTCCACGACCGCCGTGCGTGGCACATCCGCATCATCCGGCTGGCCGACGAGATCGACGAGATCCTCGACGACAACACCGAGGCCTTCGACGAGCTGCGCCGGCTGGAGCAGAACGCGCCGCAGGAGCTGGAGCGGGTGCGGCGAGAGCGCGCCGATCTGACGCCGCTCCTCGCCTCGGCTGCTCCCGCCCTCGCCGCTCTCGTCGCGACCTACGACCAGGCCGCCCTGATCACCGTGACGGACAACCCGGCTCAGGCCCAGGAGCGCGCAGCCTTGGCCGATCGGGCGATCGACGCCGCGGCCCAGGCCCTCGCGAACGGGCGCACCGGTGAAGCGGCGTTCGCGATCCGCACGGCCGAGCAGGCGGTGGCGCAGGCGGCGCAGCTGATCCAGGCGATCACCGCGCTCGGCACCGAGCTGACCGGCATCGAGGCGCAGGCGCAGGCGCTCGTCGCCGAGCTCCAGGGCGATGTCGCTGCGGCAGCGCAACTGCCCGACCCGACCGGTGCCCTGGCGAGTGCCACCCAGACGGTGACCGCACAGTTGCAGAGGGCACAGGCCGATCTCGTCGCGACGCCTCGCAACCCGCAGCGGGCCCTCGACGCCCTCACGGCGGCGAACGCGCAGATCGACGGTGCGATCGCGCACGGACACGAAGCCGTGGAGCGCGCTCGACGGGCCCAGCAGCTCCTGGAGCAGACCCTCGCCCAGGCGGCCTCCGAGGTCCGGGCCGCCCGGGAGTTCATCGAGACGCGCCGCGGCACCGTGGGCTCCACCGCCCGCACGCGCCTCGCCGCTGCCGACGCCGCGTTGACCCAGGCCCTCACCCTGCGCACGTCGGATGTCGAGAAGGCCCTCGCCGAGGCCCAGCGCGCCCTCGATCTCGCACGCCAGGCCACGTCCGCCGCGGAGGCCGATCTGCGCGCGTACACCCCCGGCGGCTATCCGGACGACGGCTGGGGCGGAGTCTTCGGCGGCTCCGGGTCCCGCTCCGGCGGCTCCGGCATCGGTGGCGACATCCTCGGCGGGATCATCGGCGGACTCCTCGCCGGCGGCGGGGGCGGCGGCTCGTCCCGGCGCAGCAGCGGCTGGCGCTCCTCGGGCGGCTTCCGCAGCTCCGGCTTCGGCGGAGGCGGATCCCGCGGGGGCGGCGGACGCGGACGCTCCGGAGGTCGACGCTTCTGATCCCCCGCACAGACACATACGCCAAGCTCTCGAAGACGCCCCTCTGAAAGGAACCACGCATGACCAAGCAGTCCATCTTCGGACGGATCTCCACCCTCGTCCGCGCGAACATCAACGCCCTCCTGGACTCTGCGGAGGACCCGCAGAAGATGCTCGACCAGCTCGTCCGCGACTACACCAACAGCATCGCCGACGCCGAGTCCGCCATCGCGGAGACCATCGGCAACCTGCGGCTGCTGGAGCGCGACCACGAGGAAGACGTGCAGGCGGCCAACGAATGGGGCAACAAGGCCCTCGCCGCCAGCCGCAAGGCCGACGAGATGCGCGGCGCGGGCAACACCGCCGACGCCGACAAGTTCGACAACCTCGCGAAGATCGCCCTGCAGCGCCAGATCAGCGCCGAGCGGGAGGCGACGAGCGCCGAGCCGCAGATCGCCGCCCAGACCGAGATCGTCGACAAGCTCAAGAGCGGCCTGAACGGCATGAAGGACAAGCTCAACGAGCTGAAGAACAAGCGCAGCGAGCTGCTCGCCCGCGCCAAGGTCGCCGAGGCACAGACCAAGGTGCAGGACGCGGTCAGCTCCATCAACGTGCTCGACCCCACCAGCGAGCTCGGCCGGTTCGAGGACAAGGTCCGCCGCCAGGAGGCTCTCGCCCAGGGCAAGGCGGAGCTGGCCGCCTCGAGCCTCGACGCGCAGTTCGAGAGCCTCGAGGATCTCGGCGAGCTGACCGAGGTCGAGGCGCGCCTCGCCGAGCTGAAGGCCGGCGGCAGCGCGCCGCGTCAGGCGCTCGAAGGCAACTGACACCGACGCGGATGCCCGGGTGCACGCCCGGGCATCCGCGGTTCCGTCTCCGGGAGGTCCCCCATGGTGCGTTTCCTGGTCGTGCCGCAGTGGCAGGGTTCGCCCGCCGCGCGCGCGATGCTCCTCGTCGACGGCGCGTCGGCGATCGCCGGCGATCTGCCGCGTGCGGCGACGACCATCCTCGACGTTCCAGTCGAAGCCGGTGAGGCGCTGGGCACGGGTGTCCGGCGGCTCAGCGCCCTCGCACGCACGCGCGAGCTGGTCGCCGGACATCTCGCAGCAGGCACCGTGCTGATCGGCGGCGACTGCAGCATCACCGTCGCCGCCCTCGACACGCTCCCCGGCGGCACCGACGACCTCGCCGTGGTCTGGTGCGATGCGCACGCCGATCTGCACACTCCGGAGACGTCGCCGTCCGGAGCGTTCTCCGGCATGGCCCTGCGCGCGGTCCTCGGAGAGGGAGAACCGCAGCTCGCCCTCTCCCCCGGTCTTCCCCGTGACCGTGTCGTCACCGTGGGGGTCCGCAACGTGGACGACGCCGAAGCAGACGAGCTGGACCGTCTCCGGAACGTCGGCGTGGCAGACCTCGACGACCCGGGGGCGCTCGCGGACGCCGTGCAGGCCACGGGCACGCAGCGGGTGTGGGTGCACATCGACGTCGACGTCCTCGACCCGGCGTCGTTCACCGGAGTCTCCGCCGCCGTACCGTTCGGCGTGACTCCCGCGTCCCTGAGCACGGCGATCCGGGAGCTCCGGAGCCGCGTCCCCCTCGCCGGGGCGACCATCGCGGGCTTCGCGCCCCGCACTCCGGCCGACGCCGTCGATGACCTCGGAGCGATCCTGCGCCTGGTCGGAGCCGTCGCGTGAGCCCGGCACCCGACTGGGAGGCGGTCGCGGCGGAGCGCCTCGCCCGCGGACGCCGTGCGGACCGCCGCATCCCGTCTTTCCTGCTGCGCTCGCCGATCAGCCGGCTGGGCTACCTCTGGGGAACGGCCGTCGGCTGGATCTGGGGCACGCTGTGGAGCACCGGCCCGATCGAACGGCGCGGCGGGCTCTGGGTGTTCCGGGGCATGCCCCGATGGGCCTTCCACCGGGGCGGCGTCTGCGTGGGCGGGTGCTTCCTCACCGGCGACGCGCGGCCCACCGACTCGGTGCTGCGCCACGAGGCCGTGCACAAGCAGCAGTGGCTGCGCTACGGCTTCCTGATGCCGGTGCTCTATCTGTTCGCGGGACGCGACCCGCTGCGGAACCGCTTCGAGATCGAAGCGGGGCTGGAAGACGGCAACTACGTGCGCCGCCCGCGCTGACTCAGCCCTCGACGCGAAGCAGTCCGAAGCGCTCCGGCACGCGGATCCGGTTCACGGCGACGCGGAGGCGGTCCGTGAGGTGCTCGACGATGTCAGCGGTACCGAGGTAGCCCCCGAGCAGCGTGACGTGGGTCTCGACCTCGTCGTCCACCAGCATCTCGTCCGCCCATGCGCAGGTGGCTCGGGCCAGAGCCTCACCGGGCGCGCAGCCACGGCCGCTTCCCGGGGCTCCCGAGCGCGCGGAGCGCGCGAGCCAGGTGACGGTCATGCGACCGGGCGCGTGGATGACGCCGATGTCGGAGACATCAGGAACCTCGATGAAGATGCGACCGGACGCGCACAGCGGGAGAGTCGCGAGGAATGCCTCGAGGTCGAGCAGCGAGTGCTCATCGGCGGTCACCAGGTGGTGTGCGCGACGGCGCGCCGCGCGGCGAGCCGCGCGCGTGCCTCGGGTGTCGAGCGTGGTGTCCATGGTGATCCCATCGTACACCAAGCGAAGGCTTGCCTAACCTTCGCGGGTGGTGTCCTCCGACACCGGCTCGACGAGGGCATCACGCAGGGCGGCGAGCTCTTCCTCGGTCATGCCGTTCGCGCGCAGGTAGCCGGCGGCCGACCCCCACCGCTCGTCGACCTGGGCCAGCAGGCGACGCATCACCTCGGCCGGCGAGCGGGTGGCAAGATCCACCGCATGGACCGCCTCCGGATGCTGACTCCGCAGATAGGCGGCGATCCGCCGCGACCGTTCGGCGGGCAGCTGCGACTCGGTGAGGGCGTAGTCGTCGATGACGGCTTCCCGATCAGCGCCGACCGCCGAGAGGGCCAGGGCGACCGTCACCCCGGTCCTGTCCTTGCCCACGGTGCAGTGCACCAGCGTCGGCTCCCCGGCCGCGATCACGCGGACGGCGGCGACCAGGCGATCGCCGCTCTCCTCCAGCAGATGCAGGTACAGGTCGTCGAGACTCGTGTCGGATTCGAAGAAGGAGCGCACGGATCCGAGGAACAGGGGCAGATGGGTCGTCTCCGGCCCCTCGATCTCGCTCGGCTCCGCGGCGACCTCCTCGCCGTCGCGGAGGTCGACGATGCGGCGCACCGCCGACCTCAGGAGCGCGGCGCCGTTCGTCGTCGCGGTGGAGAGCTGACCGGAGCGCAGCAGTACGCCGCTGCGGATGCGTCCGCCCTCCGCAGGGATGCCGCCGACGTCCCGGACGTTGGCCACGCCGTCGACGTCGAGGATCGTCACGCGCCCGCCTGGGGGCTGCGCGGGGGCACCGGGTACCGCCCCGCAATGACGATGCGGTTGAAGGCGTTGATCGACACGCATGCCCAGCTCAACGCGGCGTACTCCTTCTCCGTGAACACACTCCCCACCAGGTCGTACACGTCGTCCGAGATGCCGTCCTCCGCGATGAAGGTGAAAGCTTCCGCCAGCTCGAGGGCGGCACGCTCCCGGTCGCTGAACACACCGCTCTCCCGCCAGACGGCGATCTGGCTGATCGTGTCGACGTCCAGCCCGGCGGCGACCGCACGGTCCACATGGATCCGCGTGCAGTAGCTGCACCCGTTCAGCTGCGAGCAGTGGATCATGACGATCTCCTTCAGCCGATCGTCGATGCCGTTCTCGGCACAGATCGTGCCGACCGTCTTCGAGAAGGCGTCGAGGGCCTGATAGGCCGCAGGCTCCGTCTTGGACAGGTGCACGCGCTGTTCGGTCATACCTCCATGATATTCGGCGACGGGCGCAGGAGACGGTGCAGGACCGGCCACTCGGAAATGCACTCTGCCAACCTGACTACGCGATTAACTTGCATATCGCCCTGTCTGGACGCCCTATTTCTTCTCACTTTGCTCCGGCATTTCCCGTGGGGTCGAAACGGGGCGCAGAATAGCCGCGTGCCGATCGACACCAGCGAGTTCTCCTATCTTCCCGCGCAGGCCGACGCGCTCGGCGTTCCCCTTCCGACCGTGGAGCGCCTGACGCTCCCCCTCCCTGAGGGTCGCGTCGTGAGCGGGCTGCGCTTCGGGTCCGCGCCGCCACGCATCACCCTGCTGCACGGCGCCGGCCTGAACGCCCACACATGGGACACGACGGCGCTGGCCCTGGGGCAGCCGCTCCTGGCGATCGACCTCGCCGGCCACGGCGACTCCTCCTGGCGCGACGATGCGGACTACTCCCCCCGCACCCTCGCCGCCGACGTCATCGCCGCGCTGGACGCCTGGACCTCCTCGCCGCAGATCCTGGTGGGACAGTCGCTCGGCGGTCTCACGGGGGCCGCCGTCGCCGCGGCCCGGCCGGACCTCGTGGCCGCGCTGATCGTCGTCGACATCACGCCGGGGATCGACGTCACCGCCGGCCCTGCGGCGCTTCGGCAGTTCTACGCCGGGCCGACGGATTTCGCGACCCGAGACGAGCTCGTCGACAAGGCGATGTCCCTGGGGTTCGGCGGCACCCGCCCCGAGACCGAGCGGGGTGTCTTCCTCAACACCCGCGTCCGTCCGGACGGCCGGGTCGAATGGAAGCACCACTTCGCCCACCTCGCCGCCACCGCACTCGCCGCCCACGACCCCGGCACCTCGGCTGACCCGTCCGTCCTGCACGAGAACGGCTGGGACGACCTGGCGGCGGTCACCGCGCCCGTCACGCTCGTCCGCGCCGAGCGCGGCTTCGTGAGCGCTGCCGACGCCGAGGAGTTCCAGCGCCGCCTCCCCGAAGCGCGCGTCGTCGCGATGGACGCCACGCACAACGTGCAGGAGACGGCGCCTCGCGACCTCGCCGCCCTCGTCGGCTCCGCGGCCGCGGCCGGAATATGACGTTCCGTTCCACGGCCGCCGCGCCGCATCCCGCCCGACCCTAGGCTCGTCCCACCGGCACACAGCACCTGCCGCACCGAGAGGAAACACCCATGTTCCGACGTTATCGACGCCTCGCGCTGATCTCCGCGCTCGCGGCCACCGCCGTGATCCTCAGCGCCTGCTCCGGCTCTGCCGAGCCTGCCCCGTCCACGGGTGGCGAGCCCGACCCCGACGCCACCCTGCATGTCGGTCTCGTGCTCGAGCCCACCAATCTCGACATCCGGCACACCAGCGGTGCCGCGCTGGAGCAGATCCTCATCGACAACATCTACGAGGGACTGGTCAGCCGCACCCAGGAGAACGAGATCGTCGAGCGGCTCGCCTCGGAGTACGAGGTGTCGGACGACGGCCTCACGTACACCTTCACCCTCAACGACGGGATCACCTTCCACGACGGCTCGCCCCTGACGGCGGCCGACGTCGTCTCCTCCTACGAGACCGTCCGCACCGACGCGACGGTGCAGGGCAACGCGGAGTTCGCGTCCGTCTCCTCGATCTCCGCTCCGGACGACACGACCGTCGAGATCGTGCTGTCCGAGCCGAACCAGAACTTCCTCTTCGCCCTCACCGGCCCGGCCGGCCTCGTCTTCAAGAAGGGCGACACCACCGACCTGAAGACCGCGGAGAACGGCACCGGACCGTTCACCCTCACGCGCTGGAACAAGGGCAGCACGATCACCTTCGCCCGCAACGACGACTACTGGGGCGAGCCGGCGGGCGTCGCCGAGGTCGAGTTCCAGTACATCCCCGACTTCACGGCCGGAGTGAACGCCGCTCTCGCCGGTGACGTGGACGTCCTCACCGCCGTCGACCCGAACCTCGCTCCGCAGCTCGAGGACTCGGGTGACTTCACCCTCACGACGGGCCGCACGACCGACAAGGCCACGCTCGCCTTCAACAACAAGAAGGCTCCGCTGGACGACGTCCGGGTCCGCGAGGCGCTGCGCCTGGCCATCGACCACGACGCGCTCATCGAGGCCGTCGGCGCCGGCACGCCGTTGTACGGCCCCATCCCCGAGCTCGACCCCGGCTATGAGGACCTCTCCGACGTCATCTCCTACGACCCTGAGCGGGCCAAGGAGCTGCTCGCCGAGGCCGGCCAGGAGGACCTCGACCTCACCCTGACCATCCCGTCGTTCTACGGCACCACCGTCCCCAAGGTCCTCATCTCGGACTTCGACAAGGTCGGCGTGAACCTCGAGGTCGATTCCGTGGAGTTCCCGACCTGGCTCGAGGACGTGTACACCAACAAGGACTACGACCTCAGCTTCGTCCTGCACGTCGAGCCCCGGGACTTCGGCAACTTCGCCAACCCGGACTACTACTTCGGCTACGACAACGCCGAGGTGCAGGACCTCTACGCGCAGGCGCTGGCCGAGGTCGACCCGGATGCCTCCGCGAAGCTCCTCGCCGAGGCGGCGCGGATCGTCTCCGAGGACCACGCGGCGGACTGGCTCTACAACGGTCAGACGATCACGGCGGTGAGCCCGATCGTCAGCGGCTTCCCGGAGGACTCGATCAACTCGCGCATCAACCTCGCGGGTGTGACCGTCTCCGCCGCGAGCTGACGACGGTCGACGCTCCGTGCTGCGTTACGCGCTCGTCCGAGGAGCCCTGCTGATCGCAGGGCTCCTCGTGTCGAGCGCGCTCATCTTCCTCACGCTGCGCGTCTTCCCCGGCGACGTGGCCCAGCTCATCGCCGGCACCCAGGCCTCCCCCGCCGAGGTCGAGGCGCTGCGGGAGTCGCTGGGGCTGAACCAGCCTCTGCTCGCGCAGTACGCCGACTGGATCGGCGGCATCCTCCGCGGCGACCTGGGCACCTCGCTGCTGTCCGGTGCCTCCGTCGGCGAGGAGCTGCTGCTCAAGGCACAGGTCACCGTTCCGCTCGGGATCATGTCGTTGGTGATCGCCGTGCTCATCGCGGTGCCCTTCGGCATCCTCGCCGCCCTGCGCCGCGGCCACCGCGACGGCACGGCGCTCAGCGTCGGCGCCCAGGCGCTCGCGGCGGTGCCCGTCGTCTGGGCGGGCATGATGCTGATCGTCGTGTTCTCCGTGTGGCTCGGCTGGCTGCCGCCCCAGGGCTTCCCCCGCACCGGATGGTCCACGCCGGGAAGAGCGATCGAGGCGCTGCTGCTGCCGGCCCTCACCATCGGCATCGTCGAGGGCGCCATGCTCATGCGCTTCGTGCGCAGCGCGACCCTGCAGGCGGCCGGACAGGACTTCGTCCGCACCGCGGCCGCCAAGGGGCTGACGAAGACCCGCGCCCTCATCCAGCACGGCATCCCGGCGGTCGGGCTATCCATCATCACGGTCCTCGGCCTCCAGGTCGCCGGGATCATCGTCGGGTCGGTCGTGATCGAGCAGCTGTTCACGCTTCCGGGCATCGGCCGCATGCTCGTGACCGACGTCGGCACGCGTGACCTCGTCAAGGTGCAGAGTGAGCTGCTCGTGCTGACCGGCTTCGTGCTGGTGGTCGGCTTCCTCGTGGATCTGCTGCACCGGGCGATCGACCCTCGACAGCGGGAGGCCGCATGAGCACGCGCTGGTTCCCTCGACTCTGGCGCACCTCGACCGGCCGGTTCGGACTGATCGTCATCGCCCTCGTCGCCCTGGCGGCCGTCGTGTCCCTCTTCTGGACGCCGTTCGACCCGCGGGCCTCGAACATCGGCGACCGCTGGCTGCCGCCGGGGTGGCCGCACGTGCTCGGGACCGACGACACCGGGCGCGACATCCTGAGCCTGCTCATGGCGGGGGCGCGGACCACTGTATTCGTCAGCGTGGGCGCCGGACTCGTGGCCACCGTGGTGGGGATCGCCCTCGCCGCCCTCGGCGCCCTGACCACCCGGCTCGTGCGGGAGACGGTCGCCGTGTTCGTCGACATCCTCATCGCCTTCCCCGTGCTGCTGATCGCGATGATGATCTCGTCGGTGTGGGGCGGATCGCTCTGGGTCGTGATCTGGGCGGTGGGGATCGGTTTCGGCGTGAACATCGCGCGGGTCACGCGGCCGGAGCTGCGCCGCGTGCAGCAGAGCGACTTCGTGCTCGCCGCGCGCGCGTCGGGCCTCACCCCCGCGCAGAGCCTCGTCCGTCACCTCCTGCCGAACGTGGCACCGGTCTTCATCGTGCAGCTCTCATGGTCGATGGCCGTGGCCGTGCTCGCGGAGGCCGGCCTGTCGTACCTCGGCTTCGGGGCCTCGGTCGTGGAACCGAGCTGGGGTCTGCTGCTCGCGGATCTCCAGCGCTACATCGGCGTGCACCCGCTCACCGTGATCTGGCCCGGGCTCACGATCACCCTGACCGTGCTGGCCCTCAACCTGCTCGGCGACGGGCTCCGGGAAGCCACGGACCCCACCCTGCGGCACCGTGCCGCTGAGACGCACACACCGGCGGTGGTCGCATGAGTCTGACGGTCGAGGATCTCGTCATCGAGATCGACGGACGCCGGGTGGTCGACGGCATCTCGCTCCAGGTCCCCGACGGCACCCGCCTCGGGGTGATCGGCGAGTCCGGTTCCGGGAAGTCCCTCACGGCGCTCGCCGTGCTCGGACTGCTGCCGGAGGGGGCGACGGCACGCGGGAGCATCCGGTGGGACGGGACCGAGTTGATCGGGATGCCGGACCGTGAGCTCGCCCGGCTGCGCGGCGACGACATCGGCATCGTGTTCCAGGAACCCCGGACGGCGCTCAACCCGATCCGGACGGTCGGCCGCCAGATCGCGGAGTCCATCCGCATCCACGAAGGCCTGGGCCGGCGCGAGGCCCGTGACCGGGCGATCGCGGAAGCCGCCCGCGTGCGACTCCCCGACCCGGAGACCATCGTCGACCGGTATCCGCACCAGCTCTCCGGCGGCCAGCGGCAGCGCGTCGCGATCGCCATGGCCCTCGCCTGCCGTCCGCGGCTGCTGATCGCCGACGAGCCCACGACGGCCCTGGACGTGACGATCCAGGCCGAGATCCTGTCCCTGATGCTCGGGCTCGTCGCCGACGAGGGCATGTCGCTCCTGTTCATCACGCACGACCTCGCGGTGCTGTCCCAGGTGGCGACGGAGGGAGTGGTGCTCGAACACGGTCGGGTCGTCGAGAGCGCGCCGGTGTCGCGACTGCTGACCGCGCCGACCTCTCCTGTCACGCAGGGGCTGCTGCGGGACGCGACCGCGACGCTCTGGCGGCCTGAGGGAGGAGAGGCATGAGCCTCATCGAAGCGCGCGGGCTGCGACGGGACTTCGTCATGCCGAAGCGGACGGCGTTCGAGCGCACCCGGCGGCAGACGGCCCTGGAGCCGACCGACCTGGACGTCTCCGAGGGCGCCTCCCTGGGGATCATCGGCGAGTCCGGCTCGGGGAAGTCGACCCTCGTGCGGCTCCTGCTGGGTCTGGACCGACCGACCGCGGGAACCGTGTCGGTGGACGGCCGGATCGTCGACGCGGGGGCCTCCGCCCGGTCGCTGCACTGGCTGCGTCGGCAGACGGGACTCGTCTTCCAGGATCCCTACGCCTCCCTCGACCCCCGGATGACCGCGGGGCAGATCGTGCGGGAGCCGTTGTGGGCCCTCGGCATCGACGGCGATCACCGCGCCCGGGTGCGCGAGGTCATCGCCCGGGTCGGCCTGGACCCCGAGATGGGCGACCGCTATCCGCACGAGTTCTCCGGCGGACAGCGGCAGCGGATCGCTCTCGCGCGCGCTCTCGTCCATCGTCCGCGGATCCTCGTGGGCGACGAGCCGCTGTCGGCGCTGGACGTCACGGTGCGCGCGCAGATCCTCGAGCTTCTCGCGGAGCTGCGGGTCGCGGACGAGCTCACGCTGCTGCTCGTGTCGCACGACATCGGCGTGGTGCAGAACCTCTGCGACGCGGTCGTCGTCATGAAGGACGGCCGCATCGTCGAGCGCGGTCCGACCCGCGACGTGCTCCTGCACCCGACCGCCGACTACACCCGCACGCTGCTCTCCGCGATCCCCGTCATCCCCGACGCCTGATCGCCGACCCACCCCCTTGCGGCCGCCCCGGCCCGTTGCGTTCGCCCGCAACGGGGTGGGAGGCGCGCAAGGGGGTGGGTCGACAGGTCAGCGCGGGAAGAGGGAACGACGACGCGGACGCAGCGGGCGACGCAGCGACACCGTGCCCAGATCGCGCCCGAACTTCCGACCGACGCGCCCCATGCGTCCGGCCTCCACGAAGCCGAGCTTCTCGTGCAGCCGGATCGAGGCCTCCGCCCCCTGATCGCTGATCACGGCGATGATCTCGCGGAGTCCCCGCTGCTCGCAGGCCTCGATCAGCGCCTGCAGGAGCGCCGATCCCAGCCCCTTCCCCGCAGCCCCCGGCCCGAGGTAGATCGCGTCCTCGACGGTGTAGCGGTAGGCGTTCTTGCCGGCCCACGGCTGCACGAGCGCGTATCCGAGCACCGCACCGGACGGCGACACGGCCACGAGGAACGGCAGCCCGAGGCGCTCCAGGAGAGTGAACTTGTCCCTCCAGTACGGGATGCTGCTGCGTCGCTCGTCCAGGGTCACGGCCGAATTGCTGACGAAGTGGTTGTAGATCTCCCGGACGTGGGGCAGATCCGCCGCCCGCGCGGGACGGATGACATAGGAGAACGTGTCCGGCGCGGTGGTCCTGCGGAGATGACGCGGGAGAACGCGACGTCGGTCCCCGGGCTCGAACTGCATGCGCTCAGCTTAGAGACCAGGGCCCTCGCCCTCCACCCTCCAGTCCACCGGAGCGCTGCCGAGCTCTTCCAGAAGCGCGTTCGCGCGGGAGAAGGGCCGGGAGCCGAAGAAGCCGCGGCGGGCGGAGAGAGGGGACGGATGAGCCGACGCGATCACCGGGGTGTCGCCGAGCAGCGGCTGGAGGTTCGCGGCATCCCGCCCCCAGAGGATCGCGACGAGCGGCTGGTCGCGCGCGACCAGGGCACGGATCGCGAGCTCCGTCACCTGCTCCCACCCCCAGCCGCGGTGGGAGGCGGCCGCACCGGGGCGGACGGTCAGGACTCGGTTCAGCAGCAGCACGCCCTGATCGCTCCACGCGGTGAGGTCTCCGTGCGGCGCGGGCGCGAGGCCGAGGTCGGTCTCCCGCTCCTTGTAGATGTTCGTCAGGCTCCGCGGCAGCGGCCGCACGTCGCGGTCCACGGCGAACGACAGTCCGATCGGGTGCCCCGGGGTCGGATACGGGTCCTGACCCGTGATCAGCACCCGCACGTCGGCGAGCGGTCGCTGGAAGGCACGCAGCACGTTCGGCCCCGCCGGAAGGTAGCCGTGGCCGGCCGCCTGCTCGGCGCGCAGCCGCTCCCCGAGCGCCGTGACGGTGTCCTGCACCGGAGCCAGCGCCTCCGCCCACCCTGCGTCGATCAGCCCCTCGTCCGCGAGCTCGGCGAGGGTGCGTCCTCCGGTCACTCGACGGGCCGGACCCGCAGCGGTCCCCGCGCGAGCAGGTGCTGCGCCGACTGCGCGACCGGACGCATCGTGATGAGGTCGAGGTTCACGTGGGCCGGCGCGTCCAGGGCGTAGGCGATCACGTCCGCCACGTCCTCGGCGCGAAGGGGCGCCTCGACCCCGGAGTACACGGCCTCCGCGGCGACGGCGTCGCCCCCGAGCCGGTTCAGCGTGAACTCCTCGGTGTGCACCATGCCCGGGGCGACCTCGGCCACCCGGAGCGGCTCGCCGTTGAGCTCCTGACGCAGCGCCCGGACGAGCATCGCCTCAGCCGCCTTCGCCGCGTTGTAGCCCGCGCCGCCCGGGTAGGCGGTCTGCGCGGCCGTCGAGGTCACGAACAGGAGGTCGGCATGGCCGTCCGCGTCCGCGGTGCGGCGGAGCAGCGGCAGCAGCCCGGCGACGAGGCGCTGGGTTGCGAGCACGTTCGCGTCGTACATCCACTGCCAGTCGGCGAGCGCGGCGTCCTCGACGCGGTCGGTCCCCCGCGCGCCGCCGGCCACCTGGACGAGCGCGTGCACCGGTCCCGTGCGCTCCAGCTCGGCGAGGAGCGCCGCCACCGCCGCGTCGTCGGTCAGGTCGCAGGCGATGGTCGATGCCCCCGTCTCCGCGGAGAGCGCGGCGAGCCGGTCGGCACGGCGGGCGACGCCGACGACGTCCCACCCCCGAGACCGCAGCACCCGCACCGTCGCCTGACCGATCCCGGAACTCGCACCTGTCACCACTGCACGTCTGTTGGCCATGCCCTCCACCGTACGATGTCCGCGGAGGTTCCGCCCGTTCTCGGCCCCTCATCGTGTTACGTCACATTTCCCGGTCGTTGTTGACACGGCGCGATATTCCGTACTCTCGCTGCAAGGGCACCAGCCCATCCGACCTTCCGACCGTTCCAGGGGGAACACATGTCCGCACCCGAGACCTGGCGTTTCGAGACCAAGCAGATCCACTCGGGCGCCGCCCCCGACCCCGTCACCAAGGCCAGGGCGACGCCGATCTACCAGACCACGTCCTACGTGTTCGACAGCGCCGACCACGCCGCCAACCTCTTCGCGCTCGCCGAGTTCGGCAACATCTACACCCGCATCCAGAACCCGACCCAGGACGTCCTGGAGCAGCGCCTCGCCGCGCTCGAAGGGGGCACCGGCGCCCTCGTCCTCTCCAGCGGTCAGGCCGCCTCGACCTTCGCGATCCTCAACATTGCGCAGGCCGGCGACCACTTCGTCGCGTCGAGCTCGATCTACGGCGGCACCTACAACCTCTTCAAGTACACCCTCGCCAAGCTCGGCATCGAGGTCACCTTCGTCGAGAACCAGGACGACCCCGAGGAGTGGCGTCGCGCCGTCCGCCCGAACACGAAGCTCTTCTTCGCGGAGACCATCGGCAACCCGCAGATCAACGTGCTCGACATCCGCACGGTCGCCGACATCGCGCACGAGAGCGGCGTCCCACTGATCGTCGACAACACGATCGCCACCCCGTACCTCATCCGTCCGTTCGAGCACGGCGCCGACATCGTCGTCCACTCGATCACGAAGTTCCTCGGCGGCCACGGCACCACGATCGGCGGCGTCGTGATCGACGGCGGCTCCTTCGCCTGGTCGGAGAACGTCGAGAAGTTCCCCGGTCTCACCGAGCCGGACCCCTCCTACCACGGCGCCAGCTACACGGCCGCGGTCGGCGACCCGCTCGCCTACATCATCAAGGCCCGCGTGCAGCTGCTCCGCGACCTCGGCTCGGCCATCGCCCCGCAGAGCGCGTGGAACCTCATCCAGGGTGTCGAGACGCTGTCGCTGCGCATCGAGCGCCACGTGCAGAACGCCCAGGAGATCGCCGAGTGGCTGGACAGCCGTGACGACGTGGCCGCGGTCAACTACTCCGGCCTGCCGTCCTCGCCCTGGTACGCCAAGGCGAACGAGTACGCCCCGAAGGGTGTCGGCGCCGTGCTGTCGTTCGAGCTCAAGGGCGGGGTCGAGGCCGGACGCGAGTTCGTCAACAGCCTCTCCCTGTTCAGCCACCTCGCCAACATCGGCGACGTGCGCTCGCTCGTCATCCACCCGGCCTCCACGACGCACGCGCAGCTCACCCCGGAGCAGCAGCTCACCGCGGGCGTGACCCCCGGCCTCGTGCGCCTGTCCGTGGGACTCGAGAACATCGAGGACCTCAAGTCCGATCTCGACCAGGCGCTCGCCGCCGCCCGCGCCGTCTCCGAGGCCGCGCGCGCCTGAGCACCCTCTCCGCGAAGGCCCCGGACCGCAAAGTCCGGGGCCTTCGTCGTCCCCGGTGTCGTAACCTGCGGGCCGGGACCGACCGGCCAGGCGAGAATGGAGACATGGACTGGCAGACGACCTCCGAGGACACGGTGCCGTCGGCACCGGTGACGGAGGCCGACGTCCGGCTGCTCCGTGCCCGCCCGCCGGCCACCGGCGCCTGGCGGGACGGCGACCCCGTCGGCGGCCGCCGGTTCGCCGCGTTCGGCGCTTTCACCACGGAGAGCGGAGCCCAGCTCCCCGGCATCCGCCTCGCGTACGAGAGCTGGGGCGAGCTCAACGCGGCTCGCGATAACGCCGTTCTCGTCCTGCACGCCCTCACCGGGGACAGCCATGTGCGTGGAGAGGCCGGTGCCGGCCACCCGACCGCCGGCTGGTGGGAGGACGTCGTCGGCCCCGGTGCGCCGCTCGACACCGACGAGTGGTTCGTGATCGCGCCGAACATGCTCGGCGGCTGCCAGGGATCGACCGGCCCCGCGAGCATCGCCCCGGACGGCTACGAGTGGGCGTCGCGCTTCCCCTACCTCACCATCCGCGACCAGGTGGCGGCGCAGGTGCGCCTGGCCGACGCGCTCGGCATCGACAGCTGGGCGGCGGTGATCGGCGGCTCGATGGGCGGCATGCACGCGCTCGAGTGGGGCGTGGCGCAGCCGGACCGCGTGCAGCGCCTCGCCGTGCTCTCCTCGCCCCCGGTCACCACCGCCGACCAGATCGCGCTCAACACCGTGCAGCTCGAGACGATCCGCATGGACCCGCGCTTCCACGGCGGCGAGTACTACGACCTCGCGGACGGCGACGGCCCGCACCGCGGCCTGGCCCTGGCCCGCCGCATGGCGCTGCTGAACTACCGCAGCCCGATCGAGCTCAACCAGCGATTCCAGCGCTCCTGGCAGTCGGACGTGTCGCCGCTCGGCCACGGCGGACGCTTCGCCGTGGAGTCCTACCTCGACTTCCACGGGAACAAGTTCACGCGCCGCTTCGACGCCAACAGCTACATCGCCCTCGTCGAGGCCATGAACTCGCACGACGTCGGCCGGGGCCGCGGCGGTGTGGAGGAGGCCCTGAAGGCGGTGGCCGCGACGACCCTCGTCCTCGGCATCGACAGCGACCGCCTCTTCCCCGTCGACGGTCAGCAGCGGATCGCCCGGAGCATCCGGAACGTGCTCGACGGCGAGGCGGTGGTACTCACGAGCGACTTCGGCCACGACGGGTTCCTCATCGAGACCGAGGCCGTCGGCACGCACCTGCGGCGCCTGCTCGACGCCTGAACCGCGTCAGGCCGGGTCGAACCGCCACGGCAGGATGTGGGCGTGCAGGGTCCCCTGTGCCCAGCCGAACGCCCGCCCCCCGTCGCGCACCTCCGTCTGGAACAGCTCGACCGCTCCGCCGGAGGCCAGCGCGGCCTCGACGTCGGTGAAGGCGGAGAGCCGGTGCAGCGTGAGCCAGGTGGGCGGGAAGAGCCGCCACTCCCCCGCCGCGTGCCGCTCGAAGGCCGTGCCCGGTGACACCCAGGCGAGCTCGACGACCTCGTCGGCGGCAGGCGACGGCTCGGCGTCGGGGGCGAGGGCGAGGAAGAACCAGGTGCGGATCCGCACGGGCGCCTCTGCGGGCGGCCGCCATTCCGACAGAGGCACCAGGTCGTCGACGACGAGTCCGACCTCCTCCGCGGTCTCTCTGGCGGCAGCACGGCGCGCGTCCTCGACGTCCGCGGCGCCCGCCTGACGGTCCCCCGGCTCGACCTTCCCGCCGGGGAACACCCAGGCGTCCGCGAAGGAGCCTCGCGACGGACGGCGCAGCAGCAGTACCTCGAAGCCGCCGGGGCTCGGGCGCAGCAGCACGACGGTCCCGGCGAGCGGGAGGTCGTCGTCGGGAGCGGTCACCCCGTCACTCTACGACGCGAGGACCGGCGTCTGCGCCACCCGCCGTGCCTCCACGCGGAACGACACCAGAGCGATGAGGAGTCCGGCCACCGCGAGCACCGCCCCGGTCCATGCCGGCGCCGTGAAGCCCCAGCCGATCGCGATCACGATGCCGCCGAGGAAGGCACCGAGGCTGTTGCCGATGTTCAGGGCGGAGTGGTTCATGGCCGCCGCGATGGACTGGTTGTCGCCGGCCACGTCCATCAACCGCGTCTGGATCGTCGGGCTCAGCACGGACGAGACGAACCCGACGAGGACCACCACGAGGCTCAGGCTCACGATCCAGAACGAGAGCACGGCGAGGAGAGCGAACACGACGGCCATCGCGGCGAGGCCCAGCAGCAGCGTCCGGCGGAGGTCGATGTCGGCGAGATGACCGCCGACGAGGTTCCCGCCCGTCATGCCGAGCCCCATGAGCACGAGCACGATCGGCACGACCCAGTCCGGGGACCCCGCCACCTCCGTCACGAGCGGGGCGATGTAGCTGTAGACGGCGAAGAACCCACCGAAGCCGATCGCCCCCACGCCAAGCGTGAACCAGACCTGACCGATGCGGAACACCCCGAGCTCCGCCCGCATCGTGCGTCCGGGGTTCCCCGGGTGCGCGGGCACGAACAGCGCGATGAAGACGGTGGCGAGCGCGAAGACGAGCGCGACGACCGCGAAGGCCGCGCGCCAGCCCCACTCCTGGCCGAGAAAGGTGCCCAGCGGCACGCCGACGACATTGGCGACCGTGAGCCCGGTGAGGATGAACGCGACGCCCTTGGCACGGTTGCCCGGCCCCATCACATCGGCGGCGACCAGCGCGCCGATGCCGAAGTACGCGCCGTGCGGGAGTCCGGCGAGGAAGCGCGAGACCCCGACGAGCTCGAACGTCGGCAGCACCACGGTGAGGGCGTTGAAGACGGTCAGCGCGAGGGCGAGCACGATCATCACCCGATGCCGCGGGTAGCGGGCGACGAAGCCGGCGATGGTCGGGGCGCCGATGACGACGCCGAGTGCGTACAGCGAGATCAGCCAGCCGGCCTGGCTCAGCGCCTCCTCCTGGCTCGACGCCCAGACGGACGGGAGGAGGTCGGCGGCGATGTTCGGCAGCAGGCCCATGACGACGAACTCGGTCATGCCGATGCCGAAACTGCCGATGGCGAGGGAGAGGAGCGCCCACTTCGCCGCACCCCTCGAAGGTGTCGAGGGATTCACCGGTTCAGCTTACCGGTCGTCGGACTCCTCGATCGCCGCCTCCAGGCGCTCGACCTTCGCGTCGAGCTCTCCCGTGTAGCCGGGGCGGATGTCCGCCTTGAGGACGAGGGACACCCGCGATCCGTACGGCATGACCGCCTCGGTCGCCCGCTTGACCACGTCCATCACGGTGTCCCAGTCGGGCCCCTCGATCTCGGTGAACATGCTCGTCGTACGGTGCGGGAGGCCCGACGCGCGGACGACGCGCACCGCGGCGGCCACGGCATCGTGCACGGAGGCATCGGGGCGCTCGGCGCCGTCGGCGGGCGTGCCGCTGGGGGCGACGGAGAAGGCGATCAGCATGGGTTCACTCCTGGTTTCGAGGACGACGGACGACGGGGACCCGCGCGAGCGCGACGGCGCTCACGGCGGCGAGGACGACGAGCAGGACGTTGCGCATCGTCAGCAGCAGGACGGGGGCGGCTTCGGCACGCAGCAGCCCGTCATAGCTCAGCGGATACACGAGACACGTGAGCAGGCACAGCGCGAGCACCAGGGCGGCGGCGGTGCGTGCCCTGCGGCGGTCGAGCACGAGCCACAGGATCACGGGTGCGAGCAGCCAGGTCTGGAACTGCGGCGAGCCGACCTTGTTCAGGCCGATGAGCACCGTCACCAGGAGCAGGGCCAGCGGCGGGAAGAGTCGCGCGAACGACGCACCGCGCGCGGCCTTGACCCCGCCGACGACGGTGACGACGGCCGCGGCGAGCACCAGGAGCGGGGTGAGGACCGTCGCGACGACCTCCGCGCCCGGCGCGACGATCTGGAAGGTGAGGATGTCGTAGCTGTACTCGATGCGGGCGGCCCCCGTCACGGCCATCCAGAGGAACGGCGTCGCGGCGACCGCCTCGATCTGGAGCCCCCGGCCGGTCTGCGCGGTGAGGAAGCCGAGGATCTCGGTGTCGGCGCCGAGCATCAGGAGCACCACCACCACACCGGCGGTGACGCCCGCGGCGGCCAGAAGCATCCGCAGCCGCGCCCTCCCGGCCGCGACCGCCGCGAGGAGGAGCGCACCGGGCCAGATCTTGATCCAGACGCCGATGGCCAGCAGCGCCGCGGCGATGGTCGGGCGGGTCACCAGCCAGAGGCCGGCCACGACGGCGATCGGCACGGTGACGGCATCGATGCGGTACAGCGCGATGGGTCCGAGGAGGAGCAGGGCCGCGCACCAGAACCACGCGGCGGTGCGCCGCGCCCGCACGTGTCCGCGCCCGACGAGCACGGCGAAGGCGACGGCGTCGAGCACCGTGACCAGCAGCGCCCAGCCGATGAGGTAGGCGCCGGAGACGCCGAGCAGCGGGAGGAACGGGGCGGCGAGCACGGCAGCGAGCATCATCGGCAGGAGCGCGAGCTGCGGGTACACCCAGGACTCCGTGACGCCCACGATCTCCCCGCCGCTCCACGCGGCCGTCGCCCAGGGCTCGTAGACCAGCACGACGTCCCCCATGGGCTGGCTCGGGTAGACCCAGCCCAGCCATGCGGTCAGGACGTGGACGAGGAGGAAGGCTATCCACAGCGCGACTACGTTCCTCCGGGCCGTGGTCCTCACGACAGGAGGTCCGCGACCGCGCGGGGCAGCGCCTCCGCGACGTCGAGCGCCACGATCGGATGACCGCTCGCGCCCGCGGTCGCCGCGGCGGCGAGGCGGGCGGCGTGCCCGTGCAGCCAGACGGCCGCCGCGGCGGACTCGACGAGCGGGCCGCCCGGATTCGCGGCGATCACGGCGGCGACGATCCCCGCCAGCACGTCCCCCGTCCCGGCCGTCGCGAGCCACCCGGTCCCCGCCTCGACGGCGATGAGCGTGCCGTCCGGTGCCGCGAGGACGGTGCGCGCGCCCTTGCGCAGCACCACGCCGTCGATCGCGGCGGACACGTCGCGGACATCGGCGAGATCGTCCCCCGCCCCGTCGATGCCGACATGCTCCCGCAGCCGCGCGAACTCCCGGCCGTGCGGCGTGGCGACGAACGGGGCGCGGGCGGTCGGCGCCAGATCGAGCGCTCCGGCGTCGATGACCACGGGAACGTCCCCGTCGACGATCCCCCGCAGCGCCTGCGCCTCCGTCTCGCTCCGGTCGTCCGGATCGGTCCCGGAGCCGATCACCCAGGCGCCGATGCGCGTGCGTCCGGCGTCCGGCCCGCCGACGGTCTCGGGGCGCCGGGCGAGCACCGCCGCCACCGCCGCGGCCGCTCCCACGTAGCGGACGAATCCGGCACCGGTGCGCCACGCGGCCTCGACGCCCAGCACCGCGGCGCCGGGATAGGCGGCCGATCCGGTGCGCACGCCCACGACGCCCCGCGAGTACTTGTCATCCTCGGCGGTCGGCGTGCGGAAGAACCGCGCCGCGTCGCTGCGGGACCACTCGCGCACGTCGCTCATGACTCCACGTTAGCCCGACGGCCCTGTCCGGTCCGCGCCGGCGGTACCGTCGAACGGTGAGTCTTCTCTTCTCTCCGCTGACCATCCGCTCCGCCACGTTCCGCAACCGCCTCTGGGTGTCCCCCATGTGCATGTACAGCGCCGTCGACGGCGTGGCGCAGGAATGGCATCACACCCACCTCGCGCAGTTCGCCTCGGGCGGTGCCGGACTCATCGTCGCCGAGGCCACGGCCGTCGTCCCGGAGGGGCGGATCTCCCCGCGCGACCTCGGCCTCTGGGACGACGCTCAGCGCGACGCACTGGCCCCGATCGTCCGCGCGATCCACGATCGAGGGTCCGCTGCGGGCATCCAGCTCGCGCACGCCGGGCGGAAGGCCTCGACCTGGTGGCCGTGGGCCGACGAGCGCGGCTCGGTCCCCGCCGCGGCAGGCGGATGGATCACCAGCGCACCGTCTGCGGTGGCCTACGAGGGGTTCGCCGCCCCGGTCGCCCTGGACGCAGCGGGCATCGACCGCGTGGTCGACGGGTTCGCCGCGGCGACCAGGCGGGCGCTCGATGCGGGCTTCGACGTCATCGAGATCCACGGCACCCACGGCTACCTCCTGCACCAGTTCCTGTCTCCGCTGTCGAACCTCCGAGAGGACGCCTACGGCGGCTCGCTGGAGAACCGGGCCCGGTTGCTGCTGCGTCTCGTGGACACGGTGCGCGAGACGGCCGGCGACGACGTGCCGCTGTTCGTCCGCATCTCGGCGACCGATCATGCCGAGGGCGGCTTCACGCCCGAGGAGGCCGCGACGGTCGGCGGCTGGGCGACCGCGCGCGGCGCCGACCTCATCGACGTCTCCAGCGGCGGCCTCGTCGCGCACCAGCGCATCAGCGTCTCCCCCGGCTACCAGGTCCCGCTGGCCGAGACCGTCCGCCAGGGCGGGCGGATCCCGGTGTCGGCCGTGGGCCTCATCACCGCCGCCGCCCAGGCCGAGCAGGTGCTCGCCGACGGGGCGGCCGACGCGATCTTCGCCGGACGGGAGTGGCTGCGCGACCCGCACTTCGCGCTGCGGGCCGCACACGAGCTGGGCGACGAGGTCGCCTGGCCGCCGCAGTACGAGCGAGCGCACTGGCGCTGACGCCCACGACGAAGGCCGCCGGTTCCCGAGGGAGCCGGCGGCCTTCGCGTGTCCGGATGTCAGTGGCCGCGGACGCGACGGGTCGCGTCCTGCACCTCGCCGACGAGCTCCTCGAGGATGTCTTCCAGGAACAGCACGGCGGTGGTCTCCCCCCGGGCGTCGCGGACCTTGGCCAGGTGGCGACCCGCCCGTCGCATGACGGCGAGCGCGTCCTCCAGATCGGTGTCCTCCTGCACGGGCACCATGTGGTGGATGCGCTTGCCGGGGATCGGCTCGAGCACCTTGGCCTCGGCATCCGGGCCCTCCGAGGCCCGCAGGATGTCCTTGAGGTGGACGTAGCCGATCGGGACGTCCTCGTCGTCGACGATCACGTAGCGCGAGAACCCGTAGCGGGCGACCGCCTTCTCGATGTCGTCGGGCGTGGTCGTCTGCGGCAGCGTGACGAGGTCGCCCAGCGGCACGGCCACGTCGCGCGCCTTCTTGTCGGTGAACTCGACCGCGGCCGTGACCGTGCCCGCGGTGTCCATGAGCACACCCTCACGGCGCGACTGGTTGACGATGGTCGCCACCTCGTCGAGGGTGAACGTCGACGCCGCCTCGTTCTTCGGCTCCACGCGGAAGAGGCGCAGCACGCCGTTCGCCGCCGCGTTCAGCAGCCAGATCACCGGCATGAACACCTTCGACACCCACACCAGCGGCGTCGCCAGCAGCAGCACAGCCCGGTCCGGGACGGAGAACGCGAGGTTCTTCGGGACCATCTCGCCGAACACGACGTGCAGGAACGACACGATGAGCAGCGCGATCGTGAACGACACGACGTCCACCGCGCCGTCCGACCAGCCCAGCGCGTGCAGCGGCACGGCGAGCAGATGGTGGATGGCGGGCTCGGACACGTTCAGGATGAGCAGCGAGCAGATCGTGATGCCGAGCTGCGAGGTCGCGAGCATGAGCGTCGCGTGCTCCATGGCGTACAGCGCCGTCTTGGCCGGGCGCGAGCCGCGCTCCGCCTTCGGCTCGATCTGCGAGCGCCGCGCGGAGATCACGGCGAACTCGGCGCCGACGAAGAACGCGTTCGCCGCCAGCAGGACGACGAGCCAGGCGAGGCCTCCCCAATCGCTCACAGGGACACCCCCTCGATGACGACGGCATCCGGTCTCGGGACGTAGCGCACCCGATCCACCCGGCGGCCGTCCATGCGGACCACCTGCAGCGTGCCGCTCTCCAGCGGCACCTCGTCGCCGACGACCGGCACCCGCTCGAGGACGCTCATGACGTAGCCGCCGACCGTGTCGTACACATCGCCCTCCGGGACCTCGACGCCCGCACGGCTGCGCAGCTCATCCGGACGCAGTTCGCCGGGGAAGGTCACCCCGTCGCGGTTGCGGATGACGCCGGCCCTGCTCCGGTCGTGTTCATCGGAGACCTCGCCGACGAGTTCCTCCACGAGGTCCTCCAGCGTCACGATGCCCGCCGTCCCGCCGTACTCGTCGACGACGACCGCGAGCTGGTAGCCGCGACCGCGGAGGTCGGAGATGAGCGCGTCGACGTGGGCGGTCTCCGGCACGCGGAGCGGGTCGGTCGCGAGGGCACCCACGGGCACCTCGGCCCTGCGCTCCCGCGGCACCGAGATGGCGGCCTTGAGATGTACGACGCCGGTGATGTCGTCGAGGTCCTCATCGAAGACCGGGAAGCGGCTGTGGCCGGTGCGACGCGCCAGCTGGATCACGTCGTCCACCGAGTCGCCGGCGGCGATGGCGTGCATGCTCGGGCGCGCCGTCATGACGTCCGCCGCCGTGAGCCGGGAGAAGGTGAGCGTGCGGTCGAGCAGCGTCGCGGTGTCGGCCTCCAGCACTCCGGCACTCGCCGAGCGTCGCACGAGCGAGGAGAGCTCCTCCGCGCTGCGCGCGCCGGAGAGCTCCTCCTTGGGCTCGATGCCCATGCTGCGCAGCACGCCGTTGGCGCTGCCGTTCAGCACGACCACGGCCGGCTTGAACACCGTCGTGAAGGCGATCTGGAACGGCACGACGAGCTTCGCCGTGGCCAGGGGCAGCGCCAGCGCGAAGTTCTTCGGGACGAGCTCGCCGAGGATCATCGACAGCACTGTCGCGACGAACATCGCCACCACGGTCGCGATGGGGGCGACGGCGGCTTCCGGGATGTTCCAGGCGACGAGCGTGGGGCGCAGGAGGTTCGACAGCGCCGGCTCCATCGTGTATCCGGTCAGCAACGTGGTCAGCGTGATGCCGAGCTGCGCGGAGGAGAGATGCGTCGAGGTGTGCCGCAGGGCGCTGATCGTCAGCGAGAGGCGGGACTCGCCTCGCGCCTGCCGCGCTTCGAGGTCCGCACGGTCGAGGTTCACGAGGGCGAACTCGCTCGCGACGAAGAGGCCGGTGCCGACCGTGAGCAGAAGCCCCACGCCCAACATGATGTAGTCCATCAGATCTTCCTCTCCGGGGAGAGAACGGGACGGTGGGGCGATGTTCGGCAACTGGGAGGGTCGTCCATAGTGCGCTCGATTCTACAGAAGCGGACTGTGGTCGCGGCGGGTGGTCACCAACTGACCGGCAGCGCCTTGCCCTCCTCGTAGCCCGCCGCGGACTGCAGTCCGACGAGGGCGCGGTCGTGGAACTCCGGCACGGTCGCGGCCCCGGCGTAGGTGAAGGACGACCGCACGCCCGACGTGATCATGTCGAGCAGGTCCTCGATCCCCGGGCGCAGCGGGTCGAGGTAGATCTTGGAGGAGGAGATGCCCTCGGCGAACAGCTCCTTGCGCGCCCGCTCGTAGGCGTCGAGCCGACCGAACCGCGCCTGCACGGCCTTGGTCGAGGCCATGCCCCAGGACTCCTTGAACAGACGCCCGTCCGCATCGCGCTGGAGCTCCCCCGGGGCCTCGATCGTGCCGGCGAACCAGGAGCCGACCATGACGGAGGCCGCACCGGCCGCGAGCGCGAGCGCGACGTCCCGCGGGTAGCGCACCCCGCCGTCGGCCCAGACGTGCGCTCCGGCCTCGGCGGCGGCCTGCGCGGTCTCCAGCACCGCGGAGAACTGGGGACGACCCACCGCCGTCATCATCCGCGTCGTGCACATCGCCCCGGGGCCGACGCCGACCTTGAGGATCGAGGCGCCCGCGTCGACCAGATCCCGCACGCCGTCCGCCGTGACGATGTTCCCCGCGACGATGGGGAGCCCGAGTCCGAGGGACGCGACCTCCTGCAGCGCCCGGAGCATGCCCTCCTGGTGGCCGTGCGCGGTGTCCACGACGAGCACGTCCACCCCGGCCGCCGCGAGCGCCTTCGCCTTGGCGCCGACGTCGCCGTTGATGCCGACCGCCGCGGCGACGGCGAGGCGCCCGTCGGCGTCCACGGCCGGCCGGTACAGCGTGGCGCGCAGAGCGCTGCGGGCGCTCAGCGTCCCGACGAGGTGTCCGTGGTGGACGACGGTGACGATCTCGACGTCCGCCTCGGTGATGACGTCGAAGGCATGCCGCTCGGAGCCGATGTCGTCCGCGTCGATCGACGGCATCCCCCGGTGCACGAGGTCGCCGAGTTGCGCGTCGGGCAGCGCGGTCGCGAGACGGGTGGCCGGGAGCACGCCGACGATGCGGTCGACGGGGATCGGCGCCGCGCCGGAGGCCACCACGATCCCGTGGCCCGCCGCAGCGGGGAGCAGGCGGAGGGCGTCCGCGACGGTCGCCTCCGGGGGCAGCACGAGCGGCGTGTCCCAGAGCACCGGCTGACCCTTCACGTCGCGGATCGCGGCGTCGAGCTCCTGGAGCGGGAGGTCCTGCGGCAGCACGCCCAGCGCCCCGCGGCGCGCGAGCACGGCCGCGAGCCTCGGCCCGGTCACCGAGTTCATGTTCGCGGCGACGAGCGGCAGCGTCGCCGGCGTACCGTCGTGCGGAGCGAGATCGACCTGGAGGCGACTGGTGACGGCCGAACGGCGCGGCACCAGGAAGACGTCCGAGTAGGTCAGATCGACGGTCGGCTGCGCACCTGAGAACTCCATGCCTCCACGGTACCCAGATCGGCGCGGCACGGGTCGGTCTCTTCGACGTCTCTGGGATCGAAACAGGTTAGGCTTGGTGGTCGAGAGTGTGCGGGCCCGAGCGCATCCTGCGTCGTGCGTCCGCATCGGAGATCTTCAGCGATGAAAGAGGGCGATAGAGCGTGTCGAACCAGGTGACCGGCGTCGGTGGCGACGGGGGGTTCGGAGCCAATTCCTGGCTCGTCGAAGAGCTCTACGAGCAGTTCAAGGAGAACCGCGACTCCGTCGACAAGGAGTGGTGGCCCATTCTGGAGAAGTACCACTCCGAGACCACCGCAGCCGGAGGCGCTGCCTCTCCCGCCGCGACCACGGCACCGGCGCACCCCGTGACCGCTCCCATCCCCGTGATCGGTGCACAGCCCGTCGCCCGCACCACGGCGAAGCCGGCGGCCGCCGCGCCGATCCCCGCCCAGGCGCCGAAGCCGAAGCAGGAGTCCACGGAGACGCAGCCGCCGTCCGAAGAGGACAAGGTCACCCCGCTGCGCGGTCTGCCGAAGACCCTCGCCGCGAACATGGACGAATCGCTCACCGTCCCCACCGCCACGAGCGTCCGCACGGTCCCGGCCAAGCTGATGATCGACAACCGCATCGTCATCAACAACCACATGGCCCGCACCCGCGGCGGCAAGGTCAGCTTCACCCACCTCATCGGCTGGGCCCTCATCCGCACCCTCGACGAGTTCCGCAGCCAGAACGTCTTCTACGCCGAGATCGACGGCAAGCCCTCCGTCGTGGCCCCCGCGCACGTCAACCTCGGCATCGCGATCGACCTGCCCAAGCCGGACGGCACCCGGGCCCTCATGGTCCCGAGCATCAAGCGTGCCGACACCATGACCTTCACCGAGTACCTCGCCGCCTATGAGGATCTCGTCACCCGCGCGCGCTCCAACAAGCTCACCGCCGCCGACTTCCAGGGCACGACGGTCTCGCTGACCAACCCGGGCGGCATCGGCACGGTGCACTCGGTCCCGCGTCTCATGAAGGGCCAGGGCTGCATCATCGGCGCCGGCGCCCTCGAGTACCCGGCCGAGTTCCAGGGCGCGAGCGACAAGACGCTCAACGAGCTGGCGATCGGCAAGACGATCACGCTCACGAGCACCTACGACCACCGCGTCATCCAGGGTGCCGGCTCGGGCGAGTTCCTGAAGAAGGTGCACGAGCTGCTGATCGGCCAGCGCGGCTTCTACGACGACATCTTCGCGGCGCTGCGCATCCCGTACGCGCCGATCCGCTGGAACCCGGACATCGCGGTCGACCTCGCCGAGCGCGTGGACAAGCAGTCCCGGGTGCAGGAGCTCATCAACTCCTTCCGCGTGCGCGGCCACCTCATGGCCGACATCGACCCGCTCGAGTACCGTCAGCGCTCGCACCCCGACCTGGAGATCGAGAGCCACGGCCTGACGTTCTGGGACCTCGACCGCGAGTTCGTCACCGGCGGGTTCGGCGGACGCCGCGTCGCCAAGCTCCGCGACATCCTCGGTGTGCTGCGCGACTCGTACTGCCGCACGCTCGGCATCGAGTACATGCACATCCAGGACCCGGAGCAGCGCCGCTGGTTCCAGGAGAAGGTGGAGGTCAAGTACCAGAAGCCCGGCCACGACGAGCAGCTGCGCGTGCTGCGCAAGCTCAACGAGGCCGAGGCCTTCGAGACCTTCCTGCAGACGAAGTTCGTCGGCCAGAAGCGCTTCTCGCTCGAGGGCGGCGAGTCGCTGATCCCGCTCCTCGACGAGATCCTCCAGGGCGCGGCCACGGCCGGGCTGGAGGGCGCCGCGATCGGCATGGCTCACCGCGGCCGCCTGAACGTGCTGACCAACATCGCCGGCAAGACGTACGGCCAGGTCTTCCGCGAGTTCGAGGGCACGCAGACCCCCGGCAACCAGCGCGGCTCGGGCGACGTGAAGTACCACCTGGGCACCGAGGGCACGTTCGTCGCCGACGACGGCTCGGCGCTGCCGGTGTATCTCGCGGCCAACCCCTCCCACTTGGAGACGGTCGACGGCGTGCTGGAGGGCATCGTCCGCGCCAAGCAGGACCGCAAGCCCATCGGGACCTTCGCCTGGCTGCCGATCCTCGTCCACGGCGACGCGGCCTTCGCCGGCCAGGGCGTCGTCGTCGAGACGCTGCAGATGTCGCAGCTGCGCGGCTACCGCACCGGCGGCACGATCCACGTGGTCGTCAACAACCAGGTCGGCTTCACCACGACGCCGAGCGACGCCCGCACCTCGGTCTACGCGACCGACGTGGCCAAGACGATCCAGGCGCCCGTCTTCCACGTGAACGGCGACGACCCCGAGGCCGTCATCCACGTCGCGCAGCTCGCGTTCGAGTACCGCGAGCGCTTCCACCGCGACGTCGTGATCGACCTCGTCTGCTACCGCCGTCGCGGCCACAACGAGGGCGACGACCCGTCGATGACGCAGCCCCTGATGACCGACCTCATCCAGGCGAAGCGCTCCGTCCGCCGCCTCTACACGGAGTCTCTCGTCGGTCGCGGCGACATCACCGAGGAGGAGTACGACGAGGCCAAGGCCGACTTCCAGAACCGTCTGGAGATCGCCTTCGCCGAGACGCACGCCGCCGAGACCGGTGCGACCCCGATCGCCCCGGAGGAGGCCCCGCAGGTCGAGGACCAGGTCGGAGCCCCCGAGGTCACCGGTGTGCCGGCCGAGGTCATCCGCCTCATCGGCGACGCGTTCGTGAACAAGCCCGAGGGCTTCACGGTGCACCCGAAGATCCAGCAGCTGCTGGAGAAGCGCCTCGACATGAGCCGCAACGGGAACATCGACTGGGGCTTCGGCGAGCTGCTCGCCTTCGGCTCGCTCCTGGTCGAGGGCACCCCGGTGCGCCTCGCCGGCCAGGACTCGCGCCGCGGGACGTTCGTGCAGCGGCACGCCGCGCTCCACGACCGTGCGAACGGCCAGGAGTGGCTGCCGCTGTCGAACCTGTCCGACGCGCAGGGCCGCTTCTTCGTCTACGACTCGCTGCTCAGCGAGTACGCCGCGCTCGGCTTCGAGTACGGCTACTCCGTGGAGGCTCCCGAGGCCCTGGTGCTGTGGGAGGCGCAGTTCGGCGACTTCGTCAACGGCGCCCAGTCGGTCATCGACGAGTACATCTCCGCCGCGGAGCAGAAGTGGGGTCAGCAGTCCAGCGTCACACTCCTGCTCCCCCACGGCTACGAGGGTCAGGGGCCGGACCACTCCTCCGCACGCATCGAGCGGTTCCTGCAGCTGTGTGCCCAGGACAACATGATCGTGGCGCGCCCGTCGACCCCGGCGTCGCACTTCCACCTGCTGCGCCGTCAGGCCTACGCCCGTCCGCGCAAGCCGCTGATCGTGTTCACGCCGAAGGCGATGCTGCGCCTGCGCGGCGCGACCAGCCCGGTGGAGGCGTTTACCGGCGGCCGCTTCGAGCCGGTCCTCGACGACGACCGCGGTCTCGACCGTTCCGCCGTGAAGCGCGTCCTCGTGCACAGCGGCAAGGTGCACTGGGACCTCCGCGCCGAGCTGGAGAAGAACCCGAACCCGGAGATCGCCCTGGTGCGTCTGGAGCAGCTCTACCCGACGCCCATCGACGAGCTGAAGAAGATCACCGACTCGTACCCGAACGCCGAGCTCGTGTGGGTGCAGGAGGAGCCGGAGAACCAGGGAGCCTGGCCGTTCCTGGCACTGGCCTTCGCGGACGTCCCCGGCGACCGCTCCTTCCGCCCGGTCTCGCGTCCGGCGTCTGCCTCGCCGGCGACGGGCTCGTCCAAGGTGCACGCCACCGAGCAGGCCACACTCATCCGCGCGGCGGTCACCCTGGGCTGACCGCCTCTCCGACGACGAAGGGCGCCCCGGCTTCGGCCGGGGCGCCCTTCTCGGTCCGTGGGTCAGTACCAGATGTCGAGGGACGGCGCCGGGAAGGCGACGAACGCACGGTCCAGGGCTTCGATGTCCGTGGGCGCGCCGACGATCCGGCCCGCACCGTGCAGCGCGGCGACACGGATGCTGCCGGCGTAGATCGACGAGAGCGCGGAGACGTCGAGGACGATGTCAGCCTCGGCGCCCGGAGCATCGTCGACGTGCGCCCGGCCCTCGGCGTCGATACGGAGGCGCCAGGTTCCCGCGGCGAAACCGAGCGCGTCGTCGATGCGGAGCACCGCGTCCAGCGGCGCGGCGTAGGTCCGGGCCGTGAGCGCGGACGGGACGTCCAGGACGCGGAGCCAACCGTGGTCGTGCACCTCCTGGGTGACGCCGCGCGGATCCGCGACCAGCCACGGCAGGGCGTCGTCGAGCGGTCGGAGATCGGCGGTCACCTCATCGACGAGGTCGTGCTGCAGCGCGAACCGCCACAGCGCAGCCGTCGCCTCCGCCGTCTCGCCGACGAGCAGGCGCACGTGCAACGCGAACCGGAATGTTCCTCCGCGCTCGCTGAGGTGGAAGGCCATCACGCCGCGCACCTGACCGGATTCGTCGCGATAGCGGACGCCGCGCACCCGGTCCCGGTCGGTGTCGGTGGTCGAGAGCCCGCCGATGCCCGCCCAGCGGGCAGCCCACCCCGGGACCTGCCCCGACCGCGCGGTGCGGGCGCGCTCGTGCACCTCCGCCAGCGCGTCGGCGAGCTCCTGCCGCTCGATGTACTCCACGCGGCCCGCCGGAACGGGACCCGCCCACCCGGCGCGGCGGACGTCGACAGTGAACCGCGACACCGGGACCGCGGAACCGAAGCCGTAGCGCCCGTAGATCGTGGCCTCGGATACGGTGAGCCCCGCGATCGGGAGGCCGGCCCCGACGGCGGCACGGAGCTCCCCCTCCAGCAGCGCCCGCGCGATGCCACGGCGGCGATGCGTGCCTGCCACCGTGACGCCGCTGATCGCCCACATGCCGATCTCGCCGCCGGGGATCGTCAGCGGCGTCACCCAGGAGTCGATGGTCGCCACCGGGAAGCGGTCGGCCGGGGCGTCGGGCTCGTAGACGCCGATGTTGCGCCGGCTCCTCAGCGTGCCCACGCCCTCCTCACGAGCCGCCTCCGAGGGGTCGGCGCCGAGGAACCCGCGGGCCATCGCCCGCTGGAAAGCGGCGACGCGCGTCGAATCCGTCGTATCGAGGACCCGGTACTCGAGGCCCTCCCCCGCGAGGCGGTCGACGGACGTCTGGTCAGCGGGGATCCCGCGCGCATCGATGAGGGCCATGCACACAGCCTACGGGCGGTCTCCGACGCTCCGCGCCCCGGGGGCGCTCAGTGCTGCGCGGCCTGGACCTCGCGGAGCCGGGCGAACACCTGGTCGCGCAGCTCCTCCGGAGCGGTCTCCTTGCAGGCGCGGGCGATGACCTCGGTGAGGGTCGTCGCCACCAGAGCCTCGTCCCGGCACGCCGGGCAGTTCTCCAGATGCTCGCGGATCTCGGCGTGCTCGGTCTTGCACACCTCGTTGCGGAGGTACTCCTCCAGATCCTGACGGGCCTTGTCGCAGCCGCAGTCGCTCATTTCTTGCTCCTCGGGTCAGCCGCGGCGATTCCCCGCTCCGCGGCGTAGTCGGCCAGCAGCTCCCGCAGCATCCGCCTGCCACGGTGCAGACGGCTCATCACGGTGCCGATGGGGGTTTTCATGATGTCGGCGATCTCCTGGTACGCGAAGCCCTCGACGTCGGCGAGGTACACCGCGAGCCGGAAGTCCTCCGGAACCGCCTGCAGCGCGTCCTTCACGACCGACGCCGGCATGCGGTCGATGGCCTCCGCCTCCGCCGACCGGCTGTGCGAAGCCGTCGTCGACTCCGCGCCGCCGAGCTGCCAGTCCTCGAGTTCGTCGATGGTGCCCTGGAAGGGCTCTCGCTGCCGCTTGCGGTAGATGTTGATGTACGTGTTGGTGAGGATGCGGTACAGCCACGCCTTGAGATTCGTGCCCTGCGCGAAGGTCGACCACGAGCCGTAGGCCTTGACGAAGGTCTCCTGCACGAGATCGGCAGCGTCGGCGGGATTGCGCGTCATACGCATCGCGGCGGCGTACAGCTGGTCCATGAAGGGGAGCGCCTGCTCCTCGAACTCGCGCCGAGGGTCGCCGACGGTGGCTGCGGTTGCGGTGTCGTCCATCACCGGCCAGTCTAGGCGGCTGAGGTCGATCACCTCGCGTTCCAGCGTCGCAGGCATCCTCTTCCCTTCGCACCGAGGCCGCCTCTCACGATGACGGCGCTGTGTTTACTAAGGTGAGAACCGATGAGCGCCAAAAGGTATTCCCCCACCCGAGTGCAGGGCGCCTACCCCGCGCCCACGATCGACGGCCCGGTGCACGCCGAGCTCACGATCCCCGGCTCCAAGTCCCTCACGAACCGCGAACTCCTCATCGCAGCGATCGCGGACGGCCCCGGTCGCCTGATCGCCCCGCTCCACTCGGACGACTCGCAGCGCATGGTGGAGGCCCTCCGCGCGCTCGGCGTCGGTATCGAGGAGGTCGAGGCCGGCCACGAGTTCGGTCCCGACCTCGTGATCACGCCCGGCAAGCTCCGCGGCGGCACGACGATCGACTGCGGCCAGGCCGGGACCGTCATGCGCTTCATCGCGCCGCTGGCCGGCCTCGCCGAGCAGGACGTCCATCTCACCGCGCACGAGACGGCTCTGCACCGCCCCATGGGCGGGTTGATCAGCGCCATGCGCGACCTGGGCGTCGACATCGACGACGAGGGCACCTGGGCCCTTCCATTCACCATCCGCGGCCATGGCCACATCCGCGGTGGCCGCGTGGAGATCGATGCGTCGGCCTCCAGCCAGTTCGTGTCCGGCCTGCTGCTCGCCGCCCCGCGCTTCGACGTCGGTCTGCACCTCGTGCACACCGGCGAGCGCCTGCCCAGCCTGCCGCACATCGACATGACCATCGAGGCGCTGAGCCGCCGCGGCATCCGGATCGAGCGCCCCGCGGTCGGCGAGTGGCTGGTGGAGGCCGGAGTCCCCCGCGCCAAGGAGATCCCGATCGAGCCGGATCTCTCCAACGCCGCCCCGTTCCTCGCCGCGGCCCTCGTCGCCGGCGGCTCCGTCGCGATCACCGGCTGGCCGGCGCACTCGACCCAGCCCGGAGCACTGCTCCCCGAGATCCTGCAGGCGGCGGGTGCGCACGTCAGCCGGCACGGCGGGGTGCTCACCGTGCGGGCCGGATCCGGAATCCGCGGACTGGATCTCGATCTCTCCGCCGCCAGCGAGCTGACGCCGACCCTCGTCGGTCTCGCGGCCTTCGCCGAGGGCCCCACGACCATCCGCGGCATCGGCCACATCCGTCTCCACGAGACCGACCGGATCGCGGCGCTCGTCGGGAACCTGCGCGCGCTCGGCGGGACCGCCGAGGAGCTCCCCGACGGCATCCGTATCGTTCCCGGCCCGCTCCGGGGCGGCACCTGGGCCGCGCACCACGACCACCGGATGGCGACGACCGGCGCGCTGATCGGCCTCCGCGTCCCGGATGTCGTGATCGATGACATCGGCACCACCGCCAAGACCCTCCCGGAGTTCACCATGCTCTGGGAGCGGATGCTGCGAGGCTGACGGGTGAGCTGGCTGAACGACGCCGACGACCTCGAGGACGACTTCGAGGACTACGACGAGAGCAGCATCCGCACGCGTCCGAACCCGAAGGCCAACCGGCCGCGCACCAAACGCCGTCCTGCGCACGAGGACGCGCAGATCGGCCGCGTCCTCGGCGTGGATCGGGGCCGGTACTCCGTGCTCCTCGACGAGGACACCCCGCAGGAGCGCACGATCACCGCGGCGCGCGCGCGGGAGCTGCGGCGCACGCCGATCGTGACGGGCGACCGGGCTCGTGTCGTCGGCGACACCTCGGGAGACGAGGGCACGCTCGGCCGGATCGTGGGAATCGTCGAGCGCACCTCGCTCCTCCGTCGCAGTGCCGACGACACCGACGAGGTCGAGCGCGTGATCGTCGCCAACGCGGACCAGATGCTCGTCGTCGTCGCGGCGGCCGACCCCGAGCCCCGCGCCCGTCTCGTGGACCGCTACCTCGTCGCCGCATTGGACGCCGGCATCCGACCCCTCCTCGTCGTGACGAAGACCGATCTCGCCGACCCGGCGCCATTCCTCGCCCACTTCGACGGCCTCGACCTCCGCGTCTTCACCAGCGCGCAGGACGAGATGCCGATCGACGAGATCGGCGCTGCGCTCGTCGGCCACTCGACGGTCTTCGTCGGGCACTCCGGTGTCGGCAAGTCGACGCTGGTGAACGCCCTGGTGCCCACCGCGGGCCGCGCCACCGGACACGTGAACCAGGTGACCGGCCGCGGACGCCACACCTCCTCTTCGACCGTCTCGCTGCGCTACGAGGGCGCCGACGGCACCGGCTGGGTCATCGACACCCCCGGTGTCCGTTCCTTCGGCCTCGGGCACGTCGACCCCGCGAACATCCTCGCCGCCTTCACCGAGCTCGCCGTGATCGCGGAGGACTGCCCGCGCGGCTGCACCCACCTGCCCGATGCCCCGGACTGCGCCCTCATCGAAGCGGCGGACCGCGGAGAGCTGAGCGAGACCGGACGCGCTCGCCTCGATTCCTTGCAGCGCCTCCTGCAGACCTTCGCCGACAAGGCGGAGCAGCCCCCCGGACGATAGGCTGGGGCGGTGACCGAACGCCTGGAAACCGGAACCGCCGCCCCCGACTTCACCCTGCTCGACCAGGACGGGAACACCGTCCGCCTGGCCGACCTCCGCGGCACGAAGACGGTGCTGTACTTCTACCCCGCGGCGATGACCCCGGGGTGCACGACCGAGGCCTGCGACTTCCGCGACAGCATCTCGTCGCTCCAGGGCGCCGGGTATCAGGTCGTCGGCGTCTCGAGGGACGAACCGGCGAAGCTCGCCGCCTTCCGCGACCGCGACGGCCTCACGTTCCCGCTGCTCAGCGACCCCGATCACGCCGTGCATGAGTCGTACGGCGCCTGGGGCGAGAAGATGAACTACGGCAAGCTCGTCGAAGGGGTGATCCGCTCGACGTTCGTCCTCGACGAGGACGGCGTCATCACCAGCGCGCAGTACAACGTGAAGGCCACGGGTCACGTCGCGCGGCTGCGCAAGCAGCTCGGCATCGACGCCTGACAGGACGGCGCGGACTCACTCCGCTTCGCGTCGGGTCCCCTCGCGGCGCGCGCTCGCGATGAGGAGCGCGAGTCCGGCGACGGCCGGGATACCGAGTCCGAGCACGAAGGCCCACGGTATGGGCGGCAGCGTGAGAGCGCCGAGCGCCAGCGCGATCGCGAGGACCTGGAACACCACCCCGCCTGATCGCGCCCAGGAGCGTCCGGCCCGGGTGCCGAACGCGAAAGCCGCGAGCGCCGCGGCGCCGATCAGCGTCAGGACGATGAGGGCGATGGCCGTCGGCAGCGACGCCGCGTCCCCCGCCCCCAGGCCGGCCATCTCGATCGCGGCGAACACGAGCAGGGCGACGGCTTCGACCGCCAAGACGGCGGCGGCGGCGCGGGCGATTCCCGGTGCGCGCACGGGTGTCCTCCCGGGGATCGAATGACGAGAAAACCCTTGATTTCAGGGTATTCATGTAACAGAATAGAGAAAGTCATGTGCTCCCACAGCGGCGTGGGGCGAACGTTCGCGTTCGCATCACAATCAGCGGGCATCCGCCCGTATCTCAACAGGGTAGCGGAACCCGAACCGTCACCCGAATCGAGAGGTCGCATCGCGACATCTCATGAAATCCACACCGAGGAGCCCCCATGGACTGGCGTGACAAGGCCGCCTGCCTGACCGTCGACCCCGAACTGTTCTTCCCCGTCGGGAACACCGGCCCGGCCGTCGATCAGATCGAGAAGGCCAAGACCGTCTGCGCGACGTGCACGGTCACCGAGATCTGCCTGCAGTACGCCCTGGAGACCAGCCAGGACTCGGGCGTCTGGGGCGGCCTGTCCGAAGACGAGCGCCGCGCGCTCAAGCGTCGCGCCGCACGCGCCCGCCGCGCTTCCTGAGATTCGCAGAAGCGGCCTGAGACATCGTCTCAGGCCGCTTCTGCATGTTCCGGTAGAGCGTCAGCGCTCGAGCCAGCGCAGCGGGATGTCGATGACCACCTCGGTCCCCTCGCCCTCGCTCCCCCGCCAGTCGATCGTGCCACCGAGCTCGCCCTGGATCAGGGTGCGGATGATCTGTGTACCCAGGCCCTGACCGATCCGGCCCTCCGGAAGCCCGTGTCCCGTGTCGCGGACCGTCACGCGGAGATTGTCCTCGGTGCGCTTGGCGTCGATGGTCACGACACCCTCCTGCCCGGCGAGGCCGTGCTCCACCGCGTTGGTCACGACCTCCGTCAGGGCCAGGGCCAGCGGAGTGGCGTACTCGCTCGGGAGCACGCCGAAGTGTCCCGTCGACTGGGTGCGGGCGCGCGTGTTGGGAGCCGACGCCACTTCGGCGACGAGCTTGAGCACGCGATGGAAGACCTCGTCGAAGTCGACCTTCTGCGTCAGACCCTGGGCGAGGGTATCGTGCACGACCGCGATCGCGTCCACACGACGCATGGCCTGTGTGAGAGCATCCCGCGCCTCGTCGGAGTGGGTGCGTCGCGCCTGGATCCGGAGCAGGGAGGCCACGGTCTGCAGGTTGTTCTTGACGCGGTGGTGGATCTCCCGGATCGTCGCGTCCTTGGTGATGAGTTCCTGCTCCTGGTGGCGCAGCTCCGAGACGTCGCGGCAGAGCACGATGGCCCCGATGCGCGTGCCGTGATCCTTCAGAGGGATGGCACGGAGCGAGACCGTCACGCCACGCGCCTCGATGTCCGTCCGCCACGGTGCCCGTCCGGTCACCACCACGGGCAGCGACTCGTCGACCTGCCGGGAGGGCGGCACGAGCCGGGTGGTCACCTCGGCCAGGGACTCCCCCTCCAACTCGTCGTCGAAACCCATCCGATTGAACGCGGACAGGGCGTTGGGGCTGGCGAAAGTCGTGATGCCGTCCACGTCGATCCGGATCAGGCCGTCCGACGCCCGTGGAGCGCCACGGCGCGGTGACGTCGGTGCTGCCGGGTCCGGGAAGCTGCCGTCTGCGATCATGCGGAACAGGTCGTTGGCACACTCGTCGAAGGTGATCTGCTGACGCGACGGCGTACGCACCTCCCCGAGGTTCGTGTGCCGGGTGACCACGCCGATGACGCGGGGAGCCTTATCCTCACCCCGACGCTCGATGACGATCGGGACGGCGCGGACCCTGGTCGGCGTCTCCTCGAACCAGTCGGGCGAGGAGGAGTCCACGATCTCCGCCGACTCGAAGGCGCCCTGCACCTGAGTGCGCCACTGCGGACGCACCCGCTCCCCGACGATGTCGCGGTAGAAGAGCGTCGCCGCGCCGCTCGGTCGTGCGTGCGCGACGGCGACGAACGATCCGTCGTCCGTCTGGATCCACAGGACGATGTCGGCGGAGGCGAGGTCCGCGAGGAGCTGTCCGTCACCGGCGAGCCGGTGCAGCCACTCCACGTCGTCGTCGGTCAGAAGGCCCTGGGCCTGGGCGAGATCACTGAGGGTTGACACCTCACCAGCCTAGGCTCCCCCGCCTCAGAGGATGGCGAGCGACGTCGCGCGCCACCGTCGGTCCAGCCCTTCGAGCCGGATGGCCACGGCACGTGTGCGCCCCGGTCCCGCCACCACCACGACTGCCTCAACGATGCCGTCCCGTGGGTGGGTCACCCGCACGGTGCGGATGACGAAGGTGGGCCGGGTCGGCGCGACACCACGAGCGCTGCGCGCACGGGCGGCGAGGTTGGCCCGGACGACCACGCTGCGGTAGGCCTCCTCGCTGAACCACCGGGCGAGCTGATCCACCTCCCGCACCCCCGCCAGAGCCTCGAGCGCGCCCTGGGTGAGGCTCCGCACGAGGAGTGCGGGGTCCGGAAGCTCATCGGCCGGGGTGGGCTGCGGTCCGAAGTACTCGGCCAGCATCATCTCGATCTCCCTTCACGGGGTCGGCGAGCCGTCAGCAGAACACGATCCCGGTGCGGTGCGGGCGCCACCGGCTCAGGTCTGTGGACAACCCGTAGACGACCGCACCACGGGCCGAAAGGAGTGCGGTCTCGGCAGCGATGTGGATAACTCGGACGAGGCGACGCCGGCCCCTACGCTCGGTCGGGTGCACTGGGAATCCCTCTTCGACGACTTGGAAGGACAGCTCGCCGCGGAGTGGGAGGCGGAACGCGCCGCCCGCGACGCCGAGTCCGAGCGGCTCCGCATAGCCCGGCTCGATCTGCGCGCACGATTGCGGCATCTGTGCGCCGAGCACACCGACACGACGCTCCACCTCGCCGACGGGGCCCGCGTCCCCGTCGGGCTGCGGTCCTTGGGAGTGGACTGGCTCGCCGCCGTCTCCCGAGTGCCCCAGGGTGCGCGCGTGCCGAGCTCCCTGCTGCTGATCCCGATGACATCGGTCCTCGGGCTCAGCGTCGACCATGGTGCGATGCTGAGCAGCCTCGTCGACGAGAGCCAGGGGGCGCTGACGCTCCGCGAGCGGATGTCGCTGGGGTTCGCTCTCCGCGACCTCGCGCGTCGTCGCCTCCCGGTGCACCTCCGTCTCCTCGTCGGGGCCGACCTCCACGGGACCATCGATCGCGCCGCCGCCGATCATCTCGACCTCGCCGAGCACGACAGCGGCGCAGCGCGTCGGGCCGACGCCGTCCGAGGATTCAGGATGGTGCCGTACACGGCGCTGGCGGCGATCCGGGTGCAGGGGACGGCGACGCTCTGACGCTCAGCGGTGCCGCGCCGCGGAGGAGCCCCACAGCTCGGGGAAGCTCGCGGCCTGCGACTGCCGCCACAGGGCCATCCGGCGCGCCTCCTCCGTCTGCGCGGCGAGGTACTCCTCGATGCTCGGCTCCTCGATGCGCCAGCGCGCGGGAGCGCCCAGGGGGGCGCCGCGAAGGTGACCGGCGTGGACGAGCGCGATGACCTCGTCCACGTCGATGCTCAGCAGCTCTGCCACCTGCGCAGGCGCGAGGAACCGGGGGGTGTGCGGGTGCGGGGGTGTCATGCCCTCATTCTGGGTGCCCACGGCGGACGCCGTACGGGCAGGCGCGAGCCTGTGGATAACTCGACGGCCCGGTCCCCTGCTTCTGTGACCATATCGCCATGGCCCCGCTCTCCCGCTCCCCTCGTCGCTTCCGCGGCGATGCCCGCTTCGCGGTGGGCATCGTGCTCGTCCTCGCATCGATCGCCGGCGTCTGGTTCGTGCTCACCTCGTCGGACCAGGCGGTCCCGGTGCTCCAGGCACGACGCACGATCGTTCGCGGGGAGGTCCTCCGAGCCGCCGATCTCGAGACGGTCGATGTGGCGCTCGGCGCGGCGACGGACGAGTACCTCCGGCCGGATCAGCTCCCTGCGGGACAGGTCGCCGTCCGAACGCTCACGGAGGGCGAGCTGGTGCCAAGGACAGCGACGACGGCGGCCTCGGACAGTCGCACGACGACGGTCGTCGTCGAGAGCAGCGTGGGTCTCCCGGAGGACGTCGCAGCGGGAACCGAGGTGGAGATCTGGCAGGCACCGCTGCGCGAGGACGGACGCTCGTACGATGAACCCCGCATCCTCGTGGGAGACGTCGTCGTGCGCGCTGTCCTCGAGCCGGAGGGACTGCTGGCGGAGAATGCGGCGGAGCTGGAGATCGTGATCGATCGGAGCGACGTCGCTGCGGTCCTCGCCGCGGTCACCGGTGGCGCCGCGCTCTCGGTCGTCCCGGTCGGAGCCGGGTCGTGAGCGTCGTCCTCCTCGCCGTGACCCAGCCTCGAGCCGACGAGCTGGTCGCCGAACTCGAATGGGAGGGCGTCTCAGCGCTCAGCCTTCCGTCCGCGTCCGCTTCCGCGATCATCGCCCGCCTGCAACCGGACGTGGAGGCTGTCGTCGCCCCCGCGACCAGGGCTGTGCTGACCCCCGAACTCCTTTCGGCGTGCGATCGCGCCGGCGTCCGCATCGTCACCCTCGGGGGCACGGACAGTCGGGCGGTCCTGCGGATGGGCCTCGCCCCGCCCCTGCGCGCGGATGCTCCGGGGTGGGAGATCGCTGCAGCGCTCTCCACCGACGTGCGGCCCCCTGTCGCGGGCACACCGATGGCGGCGTCCCGCCTCACGGCTATCTGGGGCTCGCACGGAGCACCAGGGCGTTCCACGATCGCCGTTCAGCTCGCCGTGGAACTCGCCCGGCGCGGACGCCGGACGGCGCTGATCGACGCCGACACCGTAGCGCCCTCTCTGGCTCTGCTCCTCGGGATGGACGACGACGGCCCCGGGCTCGCGGCAGCCTGCCGTCGCGCCGAGGCCGGTGCGCTCGATCCGGCCGAGCTGACCCGCCTGTCCGCCCGGCTCGCGGCAGGCGGCACCGAGGTCGACGTGCTGGCGGGCCTCAACCGGCCGAGCCGCTGGCCCGAGCTCTCCGACGCGCGGATGCGGGCGACGTTGTCGGTCTGCCGGAGGTGGGCGGAAGAGACGGTGGTGGACGTCTCGGCCGCCGTCGACACGGACGAGGAGGCGATGTACGACGTGGTCGGCCCGCGGCGACACGCCGCGACCGTCGCGACGTTGAGCGAGGCGGACCGGGTCGTGGCCGTGGCCCTGGCGGACCCGCTGGGGATCAGCCGCTTCCTACGGGACCATGCAGAGCTGCGGCGTCTGGTCGGCCAGACTCCGGTGACGGTCGTCGTGAACCAGGTCCGTCCCGGGCCGCTCGGCCTCGACGCCCGCAGTCAGATCCGACGCACGCTGGAGCGGTTCGCCGGGCTCACCGATATCGCCTTCCTCCCTCTGGACCGCCGTGCCGTCGATGCGGCTCTCCTGCATGCCCGGCCGATCTCCGATGTCGCGCCGCGGTCGGCGCTGGTGGCCGCCGTGCGCCGGCTCGCGGCCGACCTCGACCCGTCCGTCTCCGTGGAGACTACTGCCGATAGCTCGACAGGAAGTTCCCGAGGCGCTCGACGGCTTCGCTCAGCACTCGCGGCTCTGGCAGGGTCACCAGGCGCAGGTGGTCCGGCGTCGGCCAGTTGAAACCCGTCCCCTGCACGAGCAGGATGTGCTCGGACACCAGCAGGTCGTAGACGAGCTTGGCGTCGTCGCGGATCTCATGCACGTCCGGGTCGAGGCGGGGGAACGCGTAGAGGGCGCCCTGCGGCTTCACGCAGGACACGCCGGGGATGGCCTCCAGACCTTCCCAGGCGATGTCGCGCTGCTCGTGCAGCCGCCCGGTCGGTGCGATGAGGGCGTCGATCGACTGCACGCCGGACAGCGCCGCCTGCACGGCGTGCTGCGCCGGGACGTTCGGGCAGAGCCGCGTCGACGCCAGCAGCGTGATGCCCTCGATGAAGCCCTTGGCGTGGTCCTGCGGCCCGGTGACGACCATCCAGCCGGAGCGGTAGCCGGCCACGCGGTACGTCTTGGAGAGCCCGTTGAACGTGAGGCAGAGCAGGTCGGGGGCCAGGGTCGCCGTCGGGATGTGCACCGCGTCGTCGAAGAGGATGCGGTCGTAGATCTCGTCGGAGAGGATGAGGAGCTGGTGCTCGCGCGCGATCTGCACGAGGCCCTCCAGCACCTGTCGCGAATAGACCACCCCGGTGGGGTTGTTCGGGTTGATGATCACGAGCGCCTTGGTCTGCGGGGTGATCTTCGACCGGATGTCCTCAAGGTCGGGCTGCCAGCCCTGCTCCTCGTCGCAGAGGTAGTGCACGGGCGTGCCGCCCGCGAGGCTGGTCATGGCCGTCCAGAGCGGGTAGTCGGGAGCGGGGATGAGGACCTCGTCCCCCTCGTCCAGCAGCGCCTGCATGGTCATGGTGATCAGCTCGGAGACGCCGTTGCCGAGGTACACGTCATCGGGATCGAAACGGGGGAACCCCTCGATCTCCTCGTACCGGCTCACCACGGCACGCCGGGCGGAGATGATGCCCTTGCTGTCACTGTACCCGTGGGCTGTGGGGAGCGCGGCGAGCATGTCGTGCACGATCTGATGCGGGGCGTCGAAGCCGAAGATCGCGGGATTGCCGGTGTTGAGCTTGAGGATCCGGTGGCCCTCTGCTTCCAATCGCGCCGCCTCGACGAGGGCGTTTCCGCGGATCTCGTACAGGACGTTCTTGAGCTTCGACGACTGGTCGAAGGTGCGCGATGGTGTCATCGATCAAGCCTACAGGGACGCAAGGAGGGCCAATCCGCACGGACTGGCCCTCCTCGTCACCCGAAGGCTACTTCTTCTTCTTGCTCTGCGCGCGCCGCTGCTCGCGGTTGCCCGCCGCCGGGGCGGCCGGCTCCGTGCGCTGGCCGAAGGCGCCGCGCGGGGCCTCCTCCGGCTCGGCCTGCTGCGGAGCCTGCGCCCGTGCCGCGGCCTGGCGCATCCGGTCGGTCGCGGCCTGCTGGACCTGCCCGCGGTCGTTGCGGACCTCGACCTCTCCGGCGTCGTTCGCCGCCGAGTACTCCAGGCGCTGCTCTCCACCGTCGGTGGCGAGCCCCTTGGCCTCGACCTCTGCCGTCTCGGCATCGCCGGCGCGACGGACCTCGACCTCGAGGTTGTAGAGGTAGCCGACCGACTCCTCCTTGATCTGACCCATCATCGACTGGAACATCGCGTAGCCCTCACGCTGGTACTCGATGAGCGGATCGCGCTGCGCCATCGCCCGGAGGCCGATGCCGTCCTTGAGGTAGTCCATCTCGTAGAGGTGGTCGCGCCAGCGGCGGTCGAGCACCTGGAGGACGACACGGCGCTCGAGCTCGCGGGTCGCGGCCTCGCCCAGCGACTCCTCGCGCTTCTCGTAGGCGATCTTCGCGTCCGACAGCAGCTCGCGCGTCAGGCCCTCGGCGGTGATGCCGCCCTTGCGTCCTGCGGCCTCCGACACGACCTCGTCGATCGTGACGCTCACCGGGTACAGGGTCTTCAGCTCGGTCCAGAGGGCGTCGAAGTCCCAGCTCTCGTTGTGGCCCTCGCCCGTGTGGTCACGCACGACACCGCTGATCGCGTCCTCGATGAAGTGCTGCACGCGGTCGGCGATGTCGTCGCCCTGGAGGATGTGACGGCGGTCGGCGTAGATCGCCTCGCGCTGACGGTTGAGGACGTCGTCGTACTTGAGGACGTTCTTGCGCATCTCAGCGTTGCGCGCCTCGACCTGCGACTGCGCGCTGCGGATCGCCCGGGACACGAGGCCCGACTCGATGGGGACGTCGTCGGGGAAGTTCGTGCGGGCCAGGATCGCCTCGGCGGCACCCGACTGGAACAGCCGCATGAGGTCGTCGGTGAGGCTCAGATAGAACCGGCTCTCGCCCGGGTCTCCCTGACGACCGGAGCGACCACGGAGCTGGTTGTCGATGCGGCGCGACTCGTGCCGCTCGGTGCCGAGCACGTAGAGGCCGCCGGCCTCGATGACCTTCTCGGCCTCCTCCTCGACGACCTTCTTCATGGCCTCGTAGGTCTCGTCCCAGGCGACCTCGTACTCCTCCGGCGTCTCCACCGGGTCGAGGCCCTTCGCCTTCAGCTCCTGCACCGCGAGGAACTCGGCGTTTCCACCGAGCATGATGTCGGTACCTCGACCGGCCATGTTCGTCGCGACCGTGACGGCCCCGAGGCGGCCGGCGCGGGCGACGATCTCCGCCTCGCGCGCGTGGTTCTTCGCGTTGAGGACCTCGTGCTTGACGCCCTTCTTGGCGAGCAGGCGCGACAGGTACTCGCTCTTCTCGACGCTGGTGGTGCCGACGAGCACCGGCTGCCCGCTCGCGTGGCGCTCCGCGATGTCCTCGACGACCTGCGCGAACTTCGCGGCTTCGTTCTTGTACACCAGATCCGGCTGGTCCTTGCGGATCATCGGCTTGTTCGTCGGGATCGGGATGACGCCGAGCTTGTACGTCGACATGAACTCGGCGGCCTCGGTCTCGGCGGTACCGGTCATGCCGGCGAGCTTGTCGTAGAGGCGGAAGTAGTTCTGCAGCGTGACGGTGGCGAGGGTCTGGTTCTCGGCCTTGACCGGCACGCCCTCCTTCGCCTCGATCGCCTGGTGGATGCCCTCGTTGTAGCGGCGTCCGACGAGGATGCGCCCGGTGTGCTCGTCGACGATCATGACCTCGTCGTTCATCACGACGTAGTCGGTGTCCTTCTTGAACAGCGCGAGCGCCTTGATCGAGTTGTTCAGGAACGAGATGAGCGGCGTGTTGGCGGACTCGTAGAGGTTGTCGATGCCGAGATAGTCCTCGACCTTCTCGATGCCCGGCTCGAGGACGCCGACGGTGCGCTTCTTCTCGTCGACCTCGTAGTCCTCGCCTGCGACGAGTGTGCGCGCGATCTTGGCGAACTCCGCGAACCAGCGGTTCGCCTCGCCGGAGGACGGCCCGGAGATGATGAGCGGCGTGCGGGCCTCGTCGATGAGGATGGAGTCCACCTCGTCGACGATCGCGAAGAAGTGCTCGCGCTGGACGAGGTCCTCCTTGCGCCAGGCCATGTTGTCGCGGAGGTAGTCGAAGCCGAACTCGTTGTTCGTGCCGTAGGTGATGTCGGCCGCGTACTGCTCGCGGCGCACGGCGGGCGTCTGGCCGGAGACGATGATCCCGGTCGTCATGCCGAGCGCGCGGTAGACGCGGCCCATGAGCTCCGCCTGGTAGCTCGCGAGGAAGTCGTTCACGGTGATGACGTGCACGCCCTCGCCGGCGATCGCGTTCAGGTAGGCGGGGAAGGTGGCGACGAGGGTCTTGCCCTCACCGGTCTTCATCTCGGCGATGTTCCCGAGGTGCAGGGCGGCGCCACCCATGATCTGCACGTCGTAAGCGCGCATGCCGAGTGTCCGCTTGGCGGCTTCACGCACCGCGGCGAAGGCTTCGGGCATGAGCTGGTCGAGCGTCTCGCCCTTCTCGTAGCGGGCGCGCAGCTCGGCGGTCTCGTTGCGCAGCTCGTCGTCCGTGAGCTGGGAGATGTCCTCCTCGAGGGCGTTCACCGCCTTCACCACCTGGTTCAGACGGCGGATGATCCGCCCCTCACCTGCGCGCAGCAGCTTCTCAAGAGGATTCGCCACGGATGTCATCTCCCTGTCATTGGGTCATTCGCCGGCCGCCGTAAGGCGGGCGCCAGGCATACTTTGCCATGTTACCGGCCTGTGACCTCCACGTCGCCTGCATGGGTCCGCCGCGTCGCGTCCGGGAAGTTGCCCGGTATGCATATACTCGGCACTGCTTTCCATCCGCCAGCCTTCAGGAGACCGGTCATGTCCGTACGCCAGAGCCTGCTCGCCATCCTCGATCAGGGCCCCTGCTATGGCTACCAGCTGCGGCACGAGTTCGACCGCCGGACCGGATCGACGTGGCCGCTCAACGTCGGCCAGATCTACAACACCCTGGAGCGGCTCGAGCGCGACGGGCTGGTCCAGCGCGGGGAGGCCGACGAGCACGGCCATGTCTACTGGCGCATCACCGCGGCGGGCTCGGCCGAGGCGGCGCGCTGGCTCGCCGCTCCGGTGCTCCGCGCCCCGGCGACGCGCGAGGAGCTCGCCGTGAAGCTCGCGGTCGCCGCCACCCTGCCCGGAGTCGATGCCGCGACCATCCTCCGCAGTCAGCGGGACGCCTCGCAGCAGCGGCTGGACGAGCTGCGCCGCACGCCCTCCCCCGGACTCGCGGCGGGCAGTCCCGAGGACCTCGCGTGGTCGCTCGTCCTCGACTCCCTTGTGTGCGCCGCGGAGGCCGAGCTGCGATGGCTCGATCAGGCGGAGGCACGACTCGCGCAGCACCCGCATCCGGAGATGGCCCTGGAGCTCACGACGGAACGCCCCAAGAGAGGGCGCCCGGCGAAGACGCTGCCGTCCGCCGTCGCCGGCGGCGACCCCGTCGCGGTGCCCGCCTGAAGAGTTCGGCGACGACGCCCTCCGTTCGCCTGGAGCGGATGCTCAGCCCGCGCACTCGCCCGGGAAACTAGGATCGGCACATGGCTGGATTTTGGGGCAGACGCAAACGCGAACAGGAAGAACTCGCCGCGCAGGACGCGGACCTCGCCCGGCGTGCGGAGCAGGCACTCGTCGCCGCCGACGAGCGCATCCGCACCACCTCCGACGAGCTCGTCTTCGCGGAGGCCGAGCTCGGCGAGTCCCTGACCGCCGACCTCAAGGCCGCGCTGCTGTCGGTGCGGACGCACCTGCGAGAGGCGTTCCAGCTCCACCAGCTCAACCACGACGAGATCCCGGACACCGACGAGGAGCTGCGCACGCGGAACGCGCGCATCCTGCAGCTCTGCGACTGGGCCCAGGACCTGCTCGACGAGAAGACCACCGTGCTCGCGGAGTCCGTCGCGAAGGTGCGGCGCGCGCCCGAGATCATCGCGCAGGTCCGGGCGGACGCGGAGGCGCTGAGCGCCCGCATCCCGCAGACGGACGAGACCGTGTCCCGGCTCTCCGCGCGCTACTCCGACTCCGCCATGCACCAGATCACCGCGAGCGCCGCCGAGGCGGAGCAGCTGATCCGCTTCGCCACCCACAGCGCCGACATCTCGGAGCGCCGCCGTGCCGCGAAGCAGAACGAGGAGGCGAACCTCGCATTGGAGACGGCCACCGAGGCGACGCGTCGTGCGGGCGCCCTGCTCGATGCGGTGGAGGACTTCGAGATCGAGGCGCTGCGCGCCGAATCGACCCTCGCCGAGGTGATCGCCGACTCCCGCAACGACCTCATCGCGGCGCGGACCGCTCCGTCCACGCCCGCGGTGGCGGAAGCCGTCGCCCGTCTGCAGGCGGCTCTCGCCGCGCTCACACCCTCGGGTCAGCCCAACGACCCGTTCGCCGAGCTCTCGCAGCTGCGCGAAGCGAACGCGGGCCTCGACCACGCCATCGCCACCGCGCGGCACCGCGCCGAGAACCCGCTGCCGTCCATCGCACAGGTGCAGCACGCGATGGACGACGCCGACCGCCAGCTCGGCGTCGCTCGCGGGCTCATCGCCGGCCACCGCGGATGGATCGGCGCGGACGCCCGCACGCGGCTGGCGGAGGCCGAGCGGCTGCGGGTCGACCTGCCGGCTCTCCTCCCCGCCGAGGACACCCGCGAGGCGGCACTGACTCAGGCCCGCCGGGTGGCTCATCTCGCGGCAGAGGCTCTCCAGCTCGCACAGCGCGACATCGACTCCTCGCGCCCGCAGGACCAGGACTGGGGCGGCGGCGGTTGGGGTGGCGGCCCTCGTCGCGGCGGCGGCATGGGCGGTGGCGACCTCGCCTCCGGCATCCTCGGCGGCCTCGTCATCGGCAGCCTCCTCGACGGCATCTTCGACTGACGCCGTCCGGTCTTCGCACGAGAACGGCCCGACCCCCGCGGGGTCGGGCCGTTCTCGGTCGTCTCAGGAGGCGAGCGCCTCGGCGGGCGGCGCCTGCGTGCTCAGGGCGATGACTCCGTAGTCCCAGCCCTTGCGGCGGTAGACCACGCTCGGGTGGTCCGTGCGCGCATCGACGAAGAGGAAGAAGTCGTGCCCGACGAGCTCCATCCGGTCGACGGCCTCCTCCACGGTCATCCACTCCGCCTCGAAGCTCTTCGTGCGGATGACCACCGGGGAGTAGTCCTCCTCCTCCTCGGTCTGCACTGGGATGCTGCCCGTCGCCACGGCGTGCAGCACCTCGGCGGAGGCCGGCTGCACATCGATGCCCTCGAGCGAACCGCTGCCCTTCTCGAAGTGCGGTCCGCGCGGATGCTGCCGTCCGTCGACGCGCTTCTCCTTCGCGCGGCGCAGCTGCTCGGTCATCTTGTCGATCGCCAGGTCGAGCGCCACGAACTTGTCGCCGTCGACGGCCTCGGCACGGACCACGGGGCCCTTGCCGACCAGGGTCAGCTCGACCGTCTCATCCGGGACGCGACCGTTGCGGTAGACCCGGTGCGTGACCTTCACGTCCAGACGTTGCGCCTTGGCGGCGAGGGTCTGGATCTTGGCGATCTTCTCTTCGACGACGGTGCGGAAGCGATCGGTGATGCCCACTCCGACGCCCACGATGCTCGTTTCCATTGCTGCCTCCTTGTCCCGGTCCTCCCGGCCAAGGGCGGACCGTGGTCGCCTTGTGACATCCCACCGTAGTCCGACCCGCCGCGGATGTCACGGCCTGAGGCCCTGTGTCTCCAGTGAGTCTCCGATGAACCTCATCCGGATTCGGTCGGCGACGGCGTGGCGGCGAGCGCGACGGCCCCGACGACCACGAATCCGACGGCGGTGAGGGCTCGCGTGGACTCGTCGAGCGTGGCCCCCGTCGTCACCACGTCGTCCACCAGGACCGCAGGCGCACCGTGCCCCTGTCGGCGCGCGCGCATCGCCCCGCGGACGTTGTCGGACCGCGCCGCAGCAGGCAGCTCCCGCTGATCCCGCACGCGCCGGGTGAGCGCGAGGACGCGTTGCGGCTCCGCGCCGGCGCGCCGCACCAGGAGCTCGGGCACGCGGTAGCCGCGCCGACGGAACGCGGCCCGGGAGGTGGGGACGGGGACCACCCACGCCCCCGGCACGAGGGCCGGCAGGAGCACGGCGGCGAGTGCGGCACCCAGCGGCCGGGCCAGCACGGTCTGCCCCGCTCCCTTCAGCCGCCGGATGCAGGAAACGACCGGGCCGTCCAAGGCGAGGGCGGCGTGGACCCGCAGCCCGTCCGGGGTACGCACCTCCCGCGGCACGGGAGCGAGAGCGCCCAGGCAGGAGTCGCACAGCACGGTACCGGGATGCTCGCACCCCGCGCAGCTCGCCGCGAGCAGCAACGCCCCGGTCTCCGCGGCGAGCTCGCCGATCCGTGTCGTGATCCCCATGCCGAGATCCTGCCGCCGGAAGCGTGCTCGCGAATCATCCCGCGGCAGCGGTGAAACCGATCGAGGGGGATCCCGTTCCGTGCAGGAAAGGTCATTCGCCGGCGCGTGTGGCGAGGACGGAGACCCCTTCGGCGATCTCCCGCCACGCCGAACCGGCGTGCGCGAACAACTGCCCCGTGGTGTCCAGGATGCGCACGCCTGCAGGAGTCCTGGCACCGGCGATGGACGCGGCATCGCTGGGCGCGCTCTCCGCCGATGCCGGTCCGCCGACCGGCTGCATGATCAGCCGGGGCGTCGTGGAATCCGTGAGCACGGCGAGCCGATCGGGTCCCAGCCAGACGAGCCCGGTCGACGGCTCGGTGAGCTGGATGAGCTGTCGCACTTCACCGAGCTCTGTGGGCACCCCGGCGCCGTCCCGGACGATTGCCGCGACGACGACCCAGAGCTGGCCGCCGACGCGCACCACCGCAGCGACCCTGGCGCCGTCGGCGGCGACCCGGATGTCCGAGATGGCCGAGGCGTTCGGCCACGCGCCGGCCACCTGGTGCCCGACGACATCCGGGCCGACCGCGAGCAGTGCCTGCGGCGCTCCCGCGGGCACCGACCACACGTAGCCATAGGGATCGAGGGACGGCTGCACGAGACCCGGGCGGGCATCCAGCTCGTTGCGGGCATCCTCGGTCGCCAGGTACACGTGACCGTCGTCCAGCTGCAATGCGGCGGTCGCATCGTCCGCGGCCACGTCGATCGCCGAGATCGGCTGCGGAACGGCCTGGATCTGCGCACTGATCCCGGGGATCGACGCGATCTCGTCGCCGACGATGCGACCGAACCTGCCGTCCTTCAGCACGAGCGTCCCCGGTTCCGGCGTGGTGCCCACGACGTCGACGACCCCCGCATCGAGCGCTCTGCCGTCGACGCTGAAGCGCACCTGGGTGACGTTCACCCCCGCGGCCTTCAGCGTGGCCTGCAGCTGCGTGCGCATCCGGGCCAGGGTCGTGTCGTCCAGGCTCGCCGCGGGGCGCGTCAGCGCCACCTCCGCCGCCTGCCCCGTGATCAGCACCGCGTCCTGGGCGAGCTGGACGTCCGCGGGGAAAGCCGTCTGCACAGCCGGATCGAGCCACTCCGCCGGCGTGCCGCTGACGAGTGCCTGCGTGACGGTCGTCGCCGGACTCTGGCGTCGCGGGAACCATCGCATGTCCGGGACCAGCCGCGACCAGCGCGCATCGAACCACTGCAGCGAGTATCCCTCGAACACGTTCGGGAACCTGCTCTGGTCGATCACCACGCCGTCCGGTGCCTCGGTGATCCGCCACTCGCCGTCCTCGCCACGGGCGAGAGCGAACGGCACGCTCGAATCGCCGGGGGCGCCGCTGTACGCCCCGGAGTCGTCGACGCTCGCGACCAGCTCGAGCAGGACCTGGACCTCGGCCTCCTCGGCGTCTTCGAGCTGATCGTCGGCGAGGTCGGAGGTGAACGTGCGGGCTTCCGGCCCGGCGTCGATGGAAACCCCCGCCGAAGGCCGCCAGCTGCGCTGCAGCGGCGGGGCCAGGAACTCCCGGGCCGTCGCCCAGTTGTCGGAGGTGGTGATGCCGGCTTCGAGGAACCCCTCCACGATCTCCTCTGGCCCCGCCCCCGCCACGGGACCGGAGGCCACCGGGAGCACGTCGACGTCGTCAGGCGACTCCCCCAGCTCCAGCCCGACGGCGACGTCTCCGCTCGTCGGCAGCCCGGCGCACGCGGGAAGCAGGAGCGCGACCAACGCCAGTGCGGCGCCACGGACGAATCGACTCCTCATGCGCGTGCTCATGACTGATCCTTCCCGTCGAGCAGATCGGAGTAGGCCTCGGCGATGGAGATCGGCTGCGTGGCATCACCGAGTTCGGCGAGCGGCTCCTGCGGCTCCACCGGGATCGGGCTCGGACCGTCCAGCACTCCGTCGTGGCGCGGGATGGTGAGCACGAAGTGCGAGCCGACGCCGAGCTCCGACCAGACCGCCAGGGTCCCGCCGTGCAGCGTGGCGTCGCCGAGGGCGATCGACAGTCCGAGCCCCGTGCCGCCGATCGTGCGCTGGCGCGACGGATCGGCCCGCCAGAAACGATCGAACACCCGTTCCGCGTCTCCGGGGTCCATGCCGAGCCCGAAGTCGCGGACACCGGCCGCCACCGCGTGCTGGTTGCTGTCCACCGTGACGACGACCGGGCGTCCCTCTCCGTGCTCGATCGCGTTGCCGATGAGATTGCGCAGCACCCGCCGCACGCGGCGCGGGTCCATGTCCACCGGCGAGTAGCCCCCCGGCGCCACCAGACGGACTTCCGTGCCGTGTCCTTCCGCGAGCGGCCGCATCTGCTCGATGACGTCCTCCGCGAGCTGCGCGAGACTCGTCGCCTCCAGCTCGAGCTGCACGGACCCCGCGTCGTACCGGCTGATCTCCAGCAGGTCGGCCAGCAGCGTGTCGAACCGCTGCACCTGCGCGTGCAGGAGCTCGGCGGTGCGTGCGGTCGTGGGGTCGAACTCGTCGCGCTGGTCGTTGAGCATGTCGGCGGCGAGGCGGATCGTCGTCAGCGGGGTCCTCAGCTCGTGCGACACGTCGGACACGAAGCGCTGCTGGACCATCGACAGCTCGCCGAGCTCCTTGATCTGCGCCTCGATGCTGTCGGCCATCGCGTTGAAGGAGCGACCGAGCGTCGCGAGCTCGTCCTCACCGTGCACCTCCAGCCGCACCCCGAGGTCACCCGCCGCGAGCCGCGCGCTCGTCTCCGCCGCCTGGACGATCGGAGTGGACACCGTCCGCAGCACGATCCAGGAGATGGCCGCGACGATGGCCACCAGCCCGATCCCGGCGATCCACAGGGTGCGTTGCACGAAGACGAGGGTCTGGTCGGCGTCGGCGAGGTCGTAGGCGAAGTAGATCTCGAAGGACCCGGCCTGCGGCACCTGGAGCTGCTGCCCCACGACGATGCCCGGCACCACGCCGCCGTCCTCCGTGGGCAGGGCGACGGACTGCCAGGCCTGCCGGTCGTCGAACTCGCGGACCCTGGCCTGCAGCTCGGGGCTCAGCAGATCCGGTGTGAGTCCGGCGGTGAAGCCGTTGAGCCGGACCGCCCCCGAGCCGTCCTGGATCTTGAAGCCGGCGAGCAGATCAGCACTCGACGTCCGGGAGAGGGTGTCGGGGATGCCGTTCCACAGATCGGTCAGAGCGGCGGGATCATCGCCCACCTCCGCCACGTCCAGAAGCGACTGCGCCTGGTCCACCGCACGCCGTGCGTCCTCCAGCGCCACGTTCTTCCGGGAGACGAAGAGGTCGTTCTGGATGACGAGCGCCATCGTGACGCACGTGATGAAGATCGCCAACGAGGTGGCGACCAGGGTGATCGCGAGGGTGCGGAACCGGAGCGACCGTCGCCACAGCGCCGCCAGCACGTCCGGCCAACCGCGCCAGTCGCGGAGGACGGCGACGGCCGTGGTCGCTGTCGTCGCGGCCATGGGGTCCCTAGGTGACGCTGCCGGCGCGATAGCCCACGCCGCGGACCGTCATGACGATCTTGGGGTTGTCCGGGTCGAGTTCCACCTTCGCCCGCAGGCGCTGCACGTGCACGTTCACGAGCCGGGTGTCGGCCTTGTAGTGGTACCCCCAGACCTGCTCGAGGAGCATCTCCCGGGAGAACACCTGCTGGGGCTTGGAGGCGAGGGCCACGAGGAGCTGGAACTCCAGCGGTGTGAGGGCGATCGGCGTCGTCCCGCGGCGCACCTCGTGCGCGTCCACGTCGACGGTGAGGTCGCCGATCCGCAGCTGCTCGCTGGAGGCCTGCGGCGTCGGCCGCAGCCGGGTACGGATGCGCGCCACGAGCTCCTTGGGATTGAACGGTTTGACCATGTAGTCGTCGGCCCCGACCTCGAGACCGCGCACCACGTCGGCCGTGTCGCTGCGTGCCGTCAGCATGATGATCGGCA
>NZ_DLNJ01000024.1:32490-32806 GCF_002478345.1 Microbacterium sp. UBA7513 | reverse complement strand
GGTGTGCGGGTCGGGGGTCATCGGGTGCTCTCCTCGAGAGGGATGGGGGTGGGGGTCGCGTGGGCGCGCATGGCCGCGCGATCGACGAGCTTCGTGCGCTCCCGGCCGCGGACGGCTCCGGCGCGGCGCTCTGCCTCGTCGATGCGCAACCAACCCTCCCAGTCCACCACGCCGGGGAGATCCAGGGGCGGGTGCGGGTCGATACGGGCGGACGGCGTCGCGGCGAGGTCCTCCACGAGATGCTGCACGGTCTGCGCGGCATCGGACTTGGTCGAGCCGATGAGCCCGATCGGCCCGCGCTTGATCCAGCCGGTCG
>NZ_DLNJ01000024.1:0-32347 GCF_002478345.1 Microbacterium sp. UBA7513 | reverse complement strand
CCGCGCTTGATCCAGCCGGTCGCGTAGAGGCCCGGCACGGGCGTGCCGTCGGCATCGAGCACCCGCCCCTCCGCGTTCGGCACGACGCCCCGTGCCGCGTCGAACGGCACGCCGGGCACGGGCGAGGAGAGGTAGCCGATCGCCCGGTAGACGGCGCCGACCTCGTACCGCACGAGCTCGCCGGTCCCGACCATGCGGCCGAGCGGATCGGAGGCCGTGCGCTCGAACTCGATGCCCTCCACGCGGTCCGTGCCGACGACGCGGACCGGGCGATGCCGGAAGTGCAGGTGGATGCGCCGGGAGGCCCCGGCGGACGGACGCTGCGCCCAGTCCGCGAGAGTGCGCACGATGATGCGGCGCTGCGAGAACTGCTCCAGCATGCGCGAGGCATGGTCGTCGAGCTCGAGGTCGGCGGGATCGACGATCACCTCCACGTCGTGCTGCTCCCCGAGCTCGCGCAGCTCCAGGGCCGAGAAGCGCACATCGGCGGGGCCACGACGGGCGAACAGGTGCACGTCGCGGACCCGGCTCGCGGTGAGCGCGTCGAGGATGTGGTCGGGAGTGTCGGTCGACTCCAGCGCCGCGGCGTGCTTCGCGAGGATGCGTGTGACGTCGAGGGCGACGTTGCCCGCCCCGAGCACGGCCACGGACTCCGCCTCCAGGCCCCAACCCTGCGCGACGTCGGGGTGCGCGTCGTACCAGGCCACGAACTCCGCGGCGCCGAACGATCCGGGAAGCTCCGCTCCCGGCACGTCGAACGCCACGTCGCGGTCGGCTCCGGTCGCGATGACGACGCCGTCGTACGCCCGGCGGAGCTCGTCGACCGTCACATCGACACCGACCTCGACGTTGCCGCGCAGCCGGATGCCGGGCTGGAGGAGCACGTCGTGCAGCGCGTCGATGATCTTGCGGATGCGCGGGTGGTCGGGGGCGACGCCGTAGCGGACGAGCCCGTAAGGTGCGGGGAGCTTCTCGTACAGGTCGATGGCCGCCTCCGGCACCTGCGCCCGGAGCAGGTCGGCGGCGTAGATGCCCGCGGGGCCCGCGCCGACGATGGCGATGCGCGGGGTCACTCGTGCACCTCCTGCGGCGGGAGCGCGGCGATGAGCGGGTGGTCGTGACGGATGAGTCCGGTGCGGGCAGCGCCGCCAGGCGAGCCGATCTCGTCGAAGAACTCGACGTTGGCCTTGTAGTAGTCCTGCCACTCGTCGGGGAGGTCGTCCTCGTAGTAGATCGCCTCGACGGGGCACACCGGCTCGCACGCTCCGCAATCCACGCACTCGTCGGGGTGGATGTAGAGCGACCGCTCCCCCTCATAGATGCAGTCGACGGGGCATTCGTCGATGCAGGCCTTGTCCTTGAGGTCGACGCACGGCAACGCGATCACGTACGTCATCGCGACTTCTTCTCTGTCCCACTCACGCCCTCCACCGTAAAACCTCAAGCGCACTTGAGGTCAAATCGAGACCGAGACCCCGACCTCTCGCCGAGACCCCGCCTCCGCCGCGCGGACACGACGGGGTCTCGGCGGGAAAGCGGGGTCTCGGGGAATCAGGGGTCAGGAATCAGGACGGGGAGATCTCGAAGGGGGCGGAAAGGAGGTGATCCTCGCGGGAGCTGGGGCCGACGAGGAGCGTGAAGGCACCGGGCTCCACGGTCCGGACGCCGGCGGCGGTCACGATCGTGCAGTCCGCGACGGGGACCTCGATCCGCACGCGCGCACTCTCCCCCGGCGCGAGGTCGACCTGCCGGAAGGCCTTGAGCTCGCGGTCGGTCCAGCTCACGCTCGTCACCTCGTCCCGCACGTAGGCCTGCACGGTCTCGCGGACGGGCCGGTCCCCCGTGTTCGTCACGGTCACGTGCCCCACCACGGTGTCGCCGAGGAGCAGCTCCGTCTGCTCCAGCTCCAGCTCCGCGTACGCCACGGTCGTGTACGACCGGCCCTCGCCGAAGGCCCACGCGGGCGCCTGGGTGAGGTCGGCGTAGCGGTCGCCGTGCTGACCGCGGATCTGGTTGTAGTAGGTGGGCTGCTGCCCGACGTGCCGTGCGAACGAGATCGGCAGCCGGCCCGAGGGCTCCACGGCACCCGTGACGATGTCGGCGAGCGCCCGCCCGCCCTGCATGCCGGGACTGGCCGCCCAGACCACCGCCGCCGCCCGCTGCACCGAGGGCGGGAGCACGAGGGGCTTGGACGCCAGCAGCACCACGACGACGGGCTTCCCGGTCTCGATGAGCGCGTCGAGCAGGGCGTTCTGGCCGCCGATGAGCTCCAGCGTGGCCGTGGACCGCCCCTCACCCACGAGCTCGATACGATCGCCGACCACCGCGACCACGACGTCCGCGGCCTCGGCGGCGGCCACCGCCTCCGCGATCAGCGCAGGATCCGGCGGGCACGGCTGCACCACGCGAGGACGCGGCTGGTTGTCCGGGAAGTGCGTGCCGCGGGGGTCGTCGGCGAGCGTGAGGATGTCGGCGCCGCGTGCATGCGTGACCGTCCACGCGTCCACTGCACGGAGGCCGTCGAGCACGGTCGTGATCATCTCGCGGGGCTGTCCGTCGAGCCAGCCCGCCTGGCCCGAGCCGCCGGCCCAGTCGCCGAGCTGCGTCTGCGCGTCGTCCGCGAGCGGTCCGGTCACCGCCACCCGCAGCGGTGCCGCGGCGTCCAGCGGCAGCAGTCCGTCGTTCTCGAGGAGCACGAGCGAACGGCGGGTGATCTCGAGGTTGAGGTCTGCGTGCGCGGCGCTGCCGACCACGGCGGACACGTCGTCGCGGGGCAGCCGCGGGTCCTCGAAGAGCCCGAGCTCGAACTTCAGCGTGAGGATGCGGGAGACCGCGTCGTCGAACGAGTCCTCCGGCAGGAGCCCCCGGGCGACCGCGTCCAGCGCCCCCTCGAAGAACCCCGGCGTGGTCATCACCATGTCGTTCCCGGCGCGCACGGCCGCGGCCGCGGCATGGGTGAGGTCGGGCTGCACCCGCTGCTCCCACACCATCCGGCCCACGTTGTCCCAGTCGGTGATGAGGGTGCCGGTGTAGCCCCACTCGCCGCGGAGCACGTCGCTGAGCAGCCACTCGTTCAGCGTGATCGGCACCCCGTCGGTCGTCTGATACCCGAGCATGAACGTCCGGCAGCCCTCGCGGGCGACCCGCTCGAACGGCGGCAGGAACCAGGAGCGCAGCTTGCGCGGGGAGATGTCGGCCTCGCTGGCGTCGCGTCCGCCCTGCGTCTCCGAGTAGCCGGCGAAGTGCTTGGCTGTGGCGAGGATGGCCGTGGGGTCGTCGAGCCCGTCACCCTGATAGCCCCGCACCATGGCCGAGGCCAGCTCGCCGATCAGGAACGGGTCCTCCCCGAACGTCTCCCCGACCCGCCCCCAGCGCAGGTCGCGGGCGATGCACAGCACCGGTGAGAACGTCCAGTGGATGCCGGTCACGGCGACCTCCTCGGCCGTCGCCCGCGCCACGCGCTCGACGAGTGCCGGATCCCAGGAGGCTGCCATGCCGAGCTGCGTGGGGTAGATCGTGCCTCCGGGCCAGAACGAGTGGCCGTGGATGCAGTCCTCGCCCACGAGCAGCGGGATGCCGAGTCGGGTCTGCGCGACCAGGGCGGCGGCCCGCCGCAGACGCTCGTCCGAGGCGTGCAGGATCGACCCCGCGTGCCGCCGGAGCACGTGGTCGTCGATGTCGTCGCGGGCGTCGAGCTGGAGCATCTGCCCGACCTTCTCCTCCACCGTCATCCGGTCGAGGAGGTCGGCCACGCGTTCGGGGATCGAGAGAGCGGGGTCCTGGTAGGGGAGCTGCGTGGTCAGAGTCTGAGAGGTCATCACTTCGTGTTCTGGTTCGTGTGCGGTGTCGCGGTGTTCGAGGAGTCGGTCGTCTCGGAAGCGCCCGGCGAAGTCGCCGACGATACGGGATCGGGGGCCTTCGTCGGCAGGGGCACGCTGCGGACGGCCGTGACGGCGTCGTTCACGTTCAGCCCCTTCTTCTTCATCGCCCTGGCCCGCTCGCCCGCCGAGCGCAGTCGCGGGTTGACGTACTCGTCGATGCCGAAATTGATGAGCGAGAGCGCGACGCCGATGATCGCGATGCACAGCCCGGCGGGCACGTACCACCACCACAGCCGCGGGAAGGCGCCGTTCTGCTGCGCCCAGAACAGGATGGTCCCCCAGTTCAGGTTGCTGACGGGGATCACGCCGATGAAGGCCAGGGTCGTGAGACCGAGGATGGCCGCGGTCACGGTGCCGACGAAGCTCGACGCGATGAGCGCCATGAGGTTCGGGAGCATCTCGACCGTGATGATGCGGCGCAGCGGCTCGCCGTTCGCCCGCGCGGCCTGGATGAAGTCGCGGTTGCGCAGCGACATGGTCTGCGCGCGGAGCACGCGGGCGCCCCACGCCCATCCCGTTATCCCGAGCACCGCGGCGATCACGATCAGCGGCGGGTTCTCGAACTGCGAGGCGATGATGATGATGAGCGGGATGCCGGGGATCACCAGGAACACGTTGGTCAGCGCCGAGAGCGACTCGCTCTTCCAGCCGCGCACGTAACCCGCGATCACACCGATCGTGATCGCGATGATCGTGGCGATGAACGCCGCGAGGAAGCCGACGACGATCACCCCGCGGGTGCCGTAGATGATCTGGCTCAGGACGTCTTCGCCCATGTGCGTCGTGCCCAGCCAGTGCTCCCAGGAGGGTGGCTGACGCAGTGCCGTGCGGTCCTTCTGGGTCGGTCCGTACGGGGCGATCCACGGGGCGAAGATCGCGATGAGCACGAACGCCCCGAGGATGAGGAGCCTGGCGATCGACTTGGGGTTGCGGAACATCGCGAACGCCTGCGCGAGCTGCGACCAGAAGGTCTTGCGCGGTGGCGTTCCCGCCGGCGGGGTGCGCAGCGTGGCGGTCTCGGGCATGCCGGACACGACGGCCGATCCGTCCGGCGCCGTGTTCGCTGCGGTGGTGGGAACGGTCATGTCAGGACTCCATCTGGCGCGTGCGCGGGTCGAGGTAGGCGTAGACGACATCGGCGAGGATGTTGGCCACTAGCACCGACAACGTGATCACGAGGAACACGCCCTGCATGAGGGCGAAGTCCTTGGCGTTGGTCGCATCGAGCAGCAGCTTGCCGACACCCGGATAGCTGAAGACCATCTCCATCACGATCGTGCCGCCGACGATGAAGCCGATCGACAGCGCGAAGCTCTGGATCTGCGGCAGCACCGCGTTGCGGGCGGCGTAGCCCCAGAGCACCCGCTTGTTGGGCATGCCCTTCGCCTGCGCGACCGTGATGTAGTCGTCGTCCAGCACCGTCAGCATCATGTTGCGCATGCCGAGCACCCACCCGCCGAGTGAGGCGACCACGATGGTCAGCGCAGGGAGCGTGCCGTGCATGATCACCTGGCCGATGAAGTCGAGGCTCCATTCCGGCGACTGTCCCTTGTCGTAGGCGTGCGACGAGGGGAACCACTTCAGGGTCGAGGAGAAGATCGCGATGGCGATGAGTCCCAGCCAGAAGTACGGGATCGTGTTGAAGAACGTCGTCACCGGGATGATCGCGTCGAGCTTGCTGCCGCGCTTCCACCCCACGACGGCTCCGAGCAGCGTGCCGATCGCGAACGAGATGACGGTCGCGATGCCGACCAGTCCGAGCGTCCAGGGCAGGGCGGCGGCGAGCACCTCGGCGACCGGCCGCAGACCGTGCAGGGTCGAGATGCCGAGGTCGCCGCGCAGCAGCATTCCCCAGTACTCGAGGTACTGCTGCCAGATGGACTTGTCGGTGTCGATGCCGAGCAGCACGCGCAGGGCCTCCGCCGCCTCGGGGCTCACGGTGCGGTTGCGCGCGAGGTACGAGCTGACCGCGTCGCCCTTCATGAGGCGGGGCAGGAAGAAGTTGATCGTGATCGCCGCCCACAGCGTGAACAGGTAGAACGCCGCGCGACCGGCGAAGAAGCGCCACGGCACCGGTCGCCTGGTGCGCTCTGCCCTGGTCGCCGTGGTGCCGACCTCGAGGGCATCGCGGGCGACGAGGTCGTTGTCGTCGAGCTGGGGGAGAGCGGAGCTCACTGCGCGCCTCCGTTCGATGCCGCTGCGGCGAAGTGCTTCTCCGGATCGGGGGAAGCCGCGCGCAGCTCGCGGGTGTAGGGGTCCTGCGGGTTGAGGATCACATCGTCGGCGGTGCCGTACTCGACCACGCGCCCCTGGTTGAGGACCATGATCTCGTCGCTGAAATGACGGGCCGTGGCCAGGTCGTGCGTGATGTAGAGCACGCCGAGCCCCTCCTCGCGCTGCAGGTCGGCGAGCAGGTTCAGCACGCCGAGCCGGATGGAGACGTCGAGCATCGACACCGGCTCGTCGGCGACGAGGAGCGACGGCCGCGAGGCCAGGGCACGGGCGATGGCCACACGCTGTCGCTGACCGCCCGACAGCTCGTGGGGGCGGCGGTCGATCACCGCGTCCGCATCGAGGCGCACCCGGTCGAGGAGCCGACGCACCTCGTTCTCGGTGTCCTTCTTGGGCACCACGTCGTCGAGACGGATCGGACGCTCCAGGTGGTAGCGGATCGAGTGGTACGGGTTGAGCGAGGCGAACGGGTCCTGGAACACCATCCGCAGCTGCTGGCGATACCGTCGCAGGCCCTTACCGCGGCGCGGGATCGGCGTGCCGTCGAGCAGCACCTCACCGCTGGTCGGGGTCTCGAGCTGGGTGAGGATCTTCGCGATCGTGGACTTGCCGCTGCCGGACTGTCCGACCAGGCCGATCGTCTGGCCGGACGTCAGAGTGAAGCTCACATCGTCGAGGGCCTTGATCTGCCCTGCGCCTCGGACGTTGTACGCCTTCGTGACGTGGCGGAACTCGAGGGTGGTCATCGCACCAGCACCCCTCTCTCCCCGGTGAGCCGGGGGAACGACGACAGCAGCGTCTTCGTGTACTCGTGCTCCGGCTGCGTCCAGATGCGCTCTGCCGTGTCGAGCTCGATGATCTCGCCTTCGCGCATGATCGCGATCCGGTCGCTGATCTCCAGCAGGAGCGGCAGGTCGTGGGTGATGAAGATCACCGAGAAGCCGAACTCGTGCCGCAGGTGGGAGATCTGCGTGAGGATCTCCCGCTGCACCAGCACGTCGAGCGCAGTCGTCGGCTCGTCCATGACCATCAGCTGCGGACGGAGCGCCAGGGCCATGGCGATCATGACGCGCTGACGCATGCCGCCGGAGAGCTCATGCGGGAAGGAGCGCACCCGCTGACGGCCGACCTTGACGATCTCGAGCAGCTCCTCAGCCTCGGCCCGCCGCTGCCTGCGGTTCATGTCGGGGCGGTGGATCTCGAATACGTCCTCCAGCTGCGACCCGATCGTCGCCACGGGGTTGAGGGCGTTCATCGCGCCCTGGAACACCATCGACACCTTGTCCCAGCGGAACCGCTGCATCGCGTCGACGTCGAGCGCGTTGATGTCGATGTCGATGCCGGTCGCATCGTGGAACGTCACGCTGCCGCCGGTGATGACGGCCGGCGCGCGCAGCAGGCGCTGCACCCCGTAGGCGAGCGTGGTCTTGCCGCATCCGCTCTCCCCGGCGAGGCCGAGGATCTCGCCGCGCTGCAGTTCGAGGGTCACGTTCTTCACCGCCTCGACGGGCGGATCGACGTCGTACACGACGGAGAAGTCGCGCACGGTGAGCAGAGGGTCTGGCATGGGGTGTCCTTCGTCGACCTGGTGGGGAGCCCGAGCCGCGTGACCGGACCGGGCTCCCCTTCGGGTGGTGCTTACTCGGCGGGCTTCAGCTTCGTGAGGATCTGCACGATGTTCGGCTGCGTCGGGTCGGCGGACGCGTAGGTGTCGGTCTCCGACGGCCAGCCAACGTAGTTGCGCGTGTTGAACTCACCCAGCAGCGGGTGGGCGCCCAGCGGGATGGCCGGCACCTGCTCCGAGAAGATCGTCTGCAGCGTGTCGATGGCGGTTGTGCGCTCCTCGTCGGACGAGGCGTTGGCGTAGGTGTTCAGCGCGGCGGTCGCCTCCGGGTCGTCGAAGCGGCCGAAGTTGAAGCCGGCCTTGCCCTCGGGTGAGATCCAGCGCGGGTCCATGGTCGAGGTGTACAGGCCGTACGCCGTGCCGCTGTCCTCCAGCCAGTGGATGATCGCGGAGAACGTGCCGTTGTCGCGGGGGTCGGCCCAGCCGCCCCAGTCGGGCATGTCGATCTTGACCTCGGCACCGATGCCGTCCTTCACGTCCTCGGCGATGAGCTCCTGCGCGGTGTTCCAGTCGCTCCAGCCGGACGGGACGGAGAGCGTGAACGAGACGGGCGTGCCGTCGGGGTCGATCAGGGCGTCGTCCTTCCAGGTGTACCCGGCGGTCTCCAGCAGGTCACGCGCCTTCTCGGCGTCGACCTTGTAATCGACGCCCTGGAACTCGGGCTGGATCTCGTCTTCGAGGATCGACGACAGGCCCGTGACCGACCAGACGGCCTCGCTGGCACCCTCGCGCGCGATGTCGACGTAGGCGTCGCGGTCGATCACCCAGGCGAGCGCCTGACGGAAGGCGGGGTCGTCAAACGGCTTCTGCTGCAGGTTCATGAACAGCGTGGCGGAACCGGTGGTCGGGGAGGCGAGGAACTTGTTGTGCTCGGGGTCGGCCGAGAGGAACTGCTCCTCGATCTGCGGGATGAACGCCTGCGCCCAGTCGGCGTCGCCGTTCGCGAGGGCCGTGGTGAGGGCGGTGTTGTCGCCGTACGAGACGTAGTGCAGCTCCGGCACGGCGAGGTCGCCACCCCAGTAGTCGTCGCGTGCGTCGAGCGTGACCGACTCGGTCGACCAGTTCGCCATCGCGTACGGGCCGGTGCCGACGAGGTCGTCGCCCGTGACGGGGTCGGTGGCCGGGTCGTCGAAGTTCTCTCAGATGTGCTTCGGGACGATCGGCACGTGCAGCACGCGTGCCTGGTTGACGTACTTGGAGTCGCCGAAGCTCAGCACGACCTTGTCGCCGTCGACCTCGGCACCCTCGAACTTGAGGCCGGCGGTGTCGAGGGCGGGGATCGAGGCGGTCTCGAAGGAGAAGACGATGTCGTCGGCCGTGAACGGCTCGCCGTCGCTCCAGGTGACGTCGGCGCGGGGGACGACGGTGAGCTGCGTGTAGTCGTCGTTCCACTCGAGGCTCTCGGCGAGCCATGGCGTGGTACCGCGGTCTCCCGTCTGGTTCACCAGGGCCAGGGTCTCGAACACGACCTTGGCGTAGCCGTACTTCGACGCGGCGGAGTCGCCGACGAACGGGTTGTTCGACTCGGTGCTGATCGCGCCGTCCGGCTTCGCGATGGTGAGGGACGCGGAGCCGGCGCCGTCGCCGTCGCCGGATCCACCGCCAGCCGAGCATCCGGCGAGCGCCGAGACGCCGAGGACGGCGACCGCGCTGGCGGCGATCAGGGTTTTCGTGAGCTTCATTGCTTCTCCTTGGGCACGGGTCCTTGTGCGGCGTCGCGGCCGAGGGATCGCCACCGGCCGCCGCTTTGCTTACTGTCGAGAAAGTAAGCTGTGGAGAGGTTACCGAGGAGTAAGTTGGTTGGCAAGCAGAGCGGGACGACGGGAGGTGGGCTCATGACGGACGACGTGCACACGGTACGGGTGCGCCCGGCGACGCGGGAGAAGCGCGAGCAGATCCTCAAGGCGGCGGTCGAGATCTTCGGCAACAAGGGCTCCACGAACGGCACGCTCGCCGATGTCGCCGAGCAGGTCGGCATCACGCACGCGGGCGTGCTGCACCACTTCGGGTCGAAGCAGAAGCTCCTCCTCGAGGTGCTCGCCTACCGCGACCAGGCCGACGTGGCCGACCTCGCCGAGAAGCACATCCCCGACGGGCCGGAGCTGTTCCTCCACCTCGTCCGCACGGCGTTCGCCAACGAGAGGCGGCCGGGCATCGTGCAGGCCTACACGGTCCTCTCCTCCGAGTCGGTCACCGACGACCACCCCGGCCGCGAGTACTTCGAGGAGCGCTACACGACCCTGCGACGGGAGGTCGCGGCGGCGTTCGGAGAGCTCTGCGCCCAGGAGGGCGTGACCGAACCCGCGACCGTCGCCGCCGCCTCGGCCGCCATCCTCGCCGTGATGGACGGCCTGCAGCTCCAGTGGCTCCTGCATCCCGAGGTGATCGGACTCGGCGAGACGAGCGAGTTCGCGATCCAGGCGATCGTGAACGCCGTGCTGCGTCCGGGACCGGCCCTGGAGTCCTACGTGCACTGACCCTGCCGAGACCCCGCGTTCCCGTCGAGACCCCGCGCTCCCGGCGCGGCGAAGCCGGGGTCTCGGCGGAACGCCGGGGTCTCGGCGCACACCCGGCTAGGCTCTGGCCATGACGATCGACCTCGAAGCGCTCTACATCGACCTGCATCAGCACCCCGAGCTCTCGTTCCAGGAGACGCGCACCGCCGGCATCGCCGCCCAGCACCTGCGCGACCTGGGCCTCGAGGTCGAAGAAGGCGTCGGGGTGACCGGCGTGGTCGGGGTTCTCCGCAACGGCGAGGGTCCGGTCGTGTGGGTGCGCGCCGACATGGACGCGCTCCCGGTCGAGGAGCAGACGGGCCTCGCCTATGCGAGCACCGCGAGAGGCGTCGACCCCGCAGGCACGACTGTTCCCGTCATGCACGCGTGCGGCCACGACATGCACGTCACCGCGATGATCGGCGCGGTCGAGAAGCTCGTCGCCGAGCGCTCCGCATGGTCGGGCACCCTCGTCGTGCTCATCCAGCCTGCCGAGGAGTACGGCGCCGGCGCCAGGGCCATGCTCGACGACGGCCTGCTCGCCCGCTACCCGAAGCCCGACGTGGTGCTCGGCCAGCACGTCACCCCGCTCCCCGCCGGGATCATCGGTGTGCGCAGCGGCACCCAGATGGCCGCGTCGGACGGTCTCACCGTCACCCTGCACGGCCGCGGCGGGCACGGCTCCCGCCCGCACGCCACGATCGACCCCGTCGTGATGGCGGCCGCGACCGTGATGCGCCTGCAGACGATCACCTCGCGCGAGATCGACCCGCAGGGCGTGGCCGTGGTGACGGTCGGCTCGATCCACGCCGGGCTCAAGAACAACATCATCCCGGCCGAGGCGAAGCTGGAGCTCAGCCTCCGCTACCCGAACGAGGACGTGCGGGAGAAGGTGCTGACGAGCGTCGAGCGGATCGTGCGCGCCGAGGCGATGGCGTCGGGGGCGGAGCGCGAGCCGGAGATCCACACGCAGCACACGCTCCCCGCCACGATCAACGACGAGGAGGCGACGGCGCGGGTCTCGTCGGCGCTGCGTCGGGCGCTCGGGGAGTCAGCCGTCGTCGACCCCGGCATGTTCACCGGCAGCGAGGACGTCTCCTGGTTCGCCCGCGACGCCGAGGTGCCGCTCGTGTTCTGGTTCTGGGGCGGCGTCGACCCCGCTCGGTTCGCCGAGGCCGTCGCGGCGGGGACCGTGGAGAAGGACATCCCCACGAACCACTCGCCGTTCTTCGCGCCGGAGATCCATCCGACGATCGAGGTCGGCGTCACGGCGATGTCCGCGGCCGCCCGCGAGTTCCTCGCCTGAGCCGGGTCGGGCTGCTCAGACCTCGACGATCCCCGGCGCGGGCGGAGGCGGCGGCGCGAGCTGCCGCTGCGGCACGCCATGGGCCTCGCGGTGCAGCCGCTCCATGCGGGTGTCGAGCTCGGCGGCGGCGTCGGCGGCATCGCTGAGGCTGTCGACGAGGTGCGCCGGCACCTGGTTGGAGAACTTGTAGTAGATCTTGTGCTCCAGGCTCGCCCAGAAGTCCATCGCGATGGTCCGGAACTGCACCTCGACCGGCACGGACAGCGCGCCCGTCGAGAGGAAGACGGGGACCTCGATGATGGCGTGCAGGCTCTTGTACCCGTTCGGCTTCGGGTTCGCGATGTAGTCCTTCACCGTGCGGACGGTCACGTCGTCCTGCGCGGTCAGCAGATCGAACAGCCGGTAGACGTCGGCGACGAAGCTGCAGGTCACCCGCACTCCGGCGATGTCGGTGATCTCGGCACGGATGCGGTCGAAGTCCGGGTCGTCGATACCCTTCCTGGCGATCTTCTCGACGATGCTGTCCGGCGACTTCAGCCGGCTCTTCACGTGCTCGATGGGGTTGTACGCGTGGTCGTGGGTGAACTCGTCGCGGAGGATCGAGATCTTCGTCTCCACCTCGCGCATCCCGAACTCGTACTCGCGGAGGAAGCGCTGCAGCTGGTCGCGGAGCTCCTTCGCCTCGGAGATCAGGTGCTCGTCGACGGGGATCACGCTCATGGGGACGACGTTATCGATCCGTGATCGGAAACCCCTGTGGATTCGGAATGCCGTCAGAGGTCGTAGACGTCCCGGCGGTGGGCGACGCGGACCACGGTGACGAGCACCCGCTCGTCCTCGACCTCGTAGAGCACACGGTAGTCGCCGATCCGCACGCGCCAGGCGTTGTCGAACCCGGCGAGCTTGCGGACGCCGTGCGGACGAGGATCCCTTTCGAGGTCGGAGATCCCGGCGAGGATGCGCCGACGGAGCTGAGGATCCAGCTTGCGGACCTCCTTCGCCGCTGCGGTGGTGAACTCGACGCGGTACCGCGTCACGGGAGTTCCGCACGGAGGTCACCGAGCGAGACTCGACCCCCGTCGTCTGCCGCCTTCGCCGCTCCGAACTCCGCCGCATCCCGCGCAGCCTCGAGCTCTTCCAGGAGCTCCAGGTCGTCGACGCCGATCACGACCGCGGTGAGCTTGCCGTGACGCGTCACCCCCACCCGCTCCGCCCCGTACGCGACACCACCGAGAACGTCGGCGAGCTGATCGCGCAGGTCCTTCGACGGCACGCTGCGGCTGAGAGTGTTCATGCGTACAGAATACCTCTTATGTACATAATGGGGCTCACCTCTTCGCAGTGACGCGGGCGTCCTCGAGGTGCTGGCCGGAGAGCAGACCGGGGAGGCCGCGCCCCTGGCGGGTGGTGAACAGCAGCACGATCGCGACGAGGATCAGCACCGAGGAGAGCGCGTCGAACACCCCGCCGAGCATCCCGAGAGCCGTGAGTCCGCCGATGCCGCCCGCCCAGCGCAGCAGCCGGGCGAGCGCGGCCGGCAGTCGCGACCCGGTGTAGCGCAACTGCACGGCGAGGTCTCCCACCGAGCGGCCGGTGACCAGGATGACCACGAGCCACAGCGCACAGGCGGCCGCCGTGCTCACCGTGCCGGCGAGGGTGCCGTCGAGAACGGCCTGACGGTCCTGCACGACGTACTCGAGCCAGAGCTGCACCCCGACGCCCCCGGCGAGCACGACGAAGCCGTTCGCGAGCCCGTCGCACAGCATCGCCAGCGCGCGGCGACCCCGGGTGACCGGGCGCGGCTCATCGGCATCCGCCCGCGCCTGCAAGCCGCGCAGCGACCGGGGCACCACGAGAGCGAGCACCGAACCGAGCACGGCTCCGGTCGTGTTCGTCATCAGGTCGCCCACGTCGAAGAAGCGGTAGGCGCACGGGTACAGACCCCAGACGCCGGTGAGCTGCGTGGTCTCCACGAGCAGCGAGAGCCCGAAGCCGGCGAGGAGCGCGGTCGGGAGGCCGCGTCCGCCCAGCACGCGGAGGAACGCCCCGAGCGGGACGAACAGCAGCACGTTGAACACGAGCTGGAGCAGGGCCGGCTGGCGCAGCGGGTTGCCCGGCGCCGCGAACGCCTTCTGCACGTCGCGCACCACGGACATCGGGTCGGTGATCGCCCCCACGCAGCGGATGGCGTCCGGGTCGGGCAGCGGGAGCAGCGTGTACGTCCAGATGGCCCAGAAGTAGACGAGCGCCGCGAGCCAGAGCAGCGTGCGGCCGAGCGAGAGGCGTCCGCGACGGCGGTAGCTGATCGCGACGAAGGGCACGAAGAGGACGACGCCCGCGGCCAGGCCGATCGCCACGGCGATGACCCCCAGAACCACCTGATCCCCCACTGACGCAAGGTTACCGGCAGGCCGTGAGGATTCCGTGAGGGAGCGCCACCGGGCCGTAGGGATTCCGTGAGGATCGCGTGAGGGCGTCCCCGGTCGGCGTAGTGTCGCCGGACGTGTCAGAACAAACGAGGCCGACTCCGGACGCGCCGCCGCGCGCCAAGCGCATCCTGCTCGGCGACCCGCTGACGAGCGCCCAGGTGGACGAGCAGCTCCTCCCCAAGCGCATGGCGCTGCCGATCTTCGCCTCGGACGCGCTGAGCTCGGTGGCCTACGCCCCGCAAGAGCTCGTGATGATCCTGCTCATCGGCGGCCTCACCTTCCTGTCGTTCACCCCGCTCGTCGCAGCAGCGGTCGTCGTGCTGCTGCTCGTGGTGGTGCTCAGCTACCGGCAGCTCATCAAGGCGTACCCCTCCGGCGGCGGCGACTACGAGGTCGCGTCGAAGAACCTCGGCGAGATCCCCGGGGTGATCGTGGCCGCGGCCCTCCTCGTCGACTACGTGCTCACGGTGGCCGTGTCGGTCGCGTCCGGAGTGGACAACATCATCTCGGCAGTGCCGGCGCTCGACCCGCTCCGCGTGGAGCTCGCGGTCGGCTTCGTCGTGCTCATCATCATCGTGAACCTCCGCGGGGTTCGGGAGGCGTCGCTCGTGTTCGCCATCCCCACCTACGTGTTCATCGGCTCGGTCGGCATCATGATCGTCACCGGGCTCCTCCGTACGGCACTCGGCGACGCCCCGATCGCGTCCAGCGCGGAGTTCGCCGTGCAGGCCGAGAGCCTCAGCCAGGCGGCCGTGCTGCTGCTCATCCTCCGGGCGTTCTCCAGCGGCTGCTCCGCGCTGACCGGGGTCGAGGCCGTGTCGAACGGCGTCCCCGCGTTCCGGGCCCCGAAGGTGCGCAACGCCCAGTCGACCCTCGTGCTCATGGGGACCATCGCGATCTGCCTGTTCTCCGGACTCACCGCGCTCGCCCTCATCGCCGGCGTGCACTACGCCGAGAACCCCTGCGACCTCATCGGCTTCGACTGCACGACCCCGCAGCCGAGCCTCATGGCGCAGATCGCCGCGGCGACGTTCGGCGGCGGCAGCATCCCGTTCTTCATCGTGCAGGCGGCCACGGCCTGCGTGCTGCTCCTCGCGGCGAACACCGCCTTCAACGGGTTTCCCCTGCTCGGCGCCGTGCTCGCCCGCGACGGCTACGCCCCGAAGTCGCTGAACACCCGCGGCGACCGGCTCGTGTTCTCCAACGGCATGATCCTCCTCGGGATCGCCGCGATCGCCGTGCTCGTGGTGTTCCAGGCCCGGCTGACGACGCTGATCCAGCTCTACATCATCGGCGTCTTCGTCTCCTTCTCCCTCGGCCAGATCGGCATGGTGCGGCACTGGCGGCGGGCGCTGCGCGCGCCCGTTCCACCGGACGGCGACGGCGCCGCGGACCGGCGTTCCGCGCGCGTGGGGCTGCTCATCAACTCCGCCGGGGCGACGCTGACCGTGCTCGTGCTGGTCATCGTGACGATCACGAAGTTCACGCACGGCGCCTACCTCGTGTTCTTCGCCATCCCGGTGCTCGCGTTCCTCATGATCGGCGTCAAGCGGTACTACCGGGACGTCGAGCACGAGATCGCCATCGACGACACCACCCGCTTCGGCGCCTCCGGCGACGTCGCCATCGTCCTCGTGAACCATCTGCAGAAGCCGGTCATGAAGGCCATCGACTATGCCATCGCCGCCAAGCACGACAAGACCCTCGCCGTGCACGTGGCCGTGTCGCAGGACGATGCCGCCCGCCTGCAGCAGGAGTGGGCGGACCACCTCGTGCCGGTGCCGCTCGTGATCGTCGAGTCGCCGTACCGCTCGTTCGCGCAGCCCGTGACGCAGTTCATCCGGCAGTACCGCGAGAAGCACGGCTCCTCCGTCGTCACGGTCTACCTGCCGCAGTACATCGTGGGGCACTGGTGGGAGAACTTCCTGCACAACCGGCGCGCCCGCCGCCTCGCGAACCAGCTCATGCTCGTGCACGGGGTGTCGATCACCCTGGTGCCGTGGCTGCTCGATTCGTCCGAGCTCATCTACGGCCGGCGCTCGCGTCCGCTGCCCGGTCAGGAGCGGGCGGGACGGCCCGTCGTGGTGGCCGGGCGCCGGGCGCACCGCCCCGCCGGGCCGCCGTCCGAGTCCTGACGGCGGCGCTCAGCTTCCGGAGAGGACCGCACCGAGGATCGTCGCGGCCTCGGGGAAACGGGACGGGTCGGCGCTCGCGTAGTTGAGCCGCACGTAGGAACCGGACGGCTCCGCGGGGAACCACTCGCTCCCCGGCGCGATGACGAGGCCGCGGGCCGCGCACTCCCGGACGACGGCTGCGGCGTCGGTGCCGTCGGGCAGACGCAGCCAGAGGTTCAGCCCGCCGACCGGCACGGCCTCCACCAGCGCGGTGGGCGCCTGCGCGGCCAGGCACGACAGCAGCAGGTCGCGCCGCGAGCGCAACTGCTCCCGGAAGCCGCGGAGGTGTGTGCGCCACGCCGGCTGCGTCACCACGTCGAGGGCCGCGGCCTGGAGGAGGCCGCTGACGTACATCGACTCCGCCGCACGATCGGCGAGGATGCGATCCCTGGCGGGGCCGCGCGCGATCACCGCCGCCACCCGCAGGGACGGCGACACGCTCTTCGTCAGTGAGCGCAGGTACACCACATGGCCGTCGTGGTCGGAGGCGGCCACGGGGCGGGGGTCGGCGTCGATGCCGAGGTCGTGCGCCCAGTCGTCCTCGATGAGGAAGGCGCCGTGGCGACGCACCGCGTCGAGCACGGCCTCCCCGGTCGCCGCCGGCCACTGCGCGCCGGTGGGGTTCGCGAACGTGGGCTGCGCGTAGAACGCCCGGGCCCCGGTCTCGGCGAGCGCCCTGTCGACCGCATCCGGGTCCGGTCCATGCGGCCCCGAAGGGACGGGAACGAGCACGACCCCCGCCTGCTCTGCCGCCAGCAGCGCCCCCCAGTAGGTCGGCGACTCGATGAGCAGCGGCCGGCCGACGCCGACGACCGCCCGGAAGATCGAGCTCAGCCCGCTCTGGCTCCCGGAGATGACGACGGCGTCGCGGGCGGTCGGCACCGTGATCCCCGCCGGGGCCGCCGCGGCCAGCTCCGCCGCGAACCACTCCTGCAGCCCGGGCTCGCCGGCTGCGGGCGAGCGGGTGAGGGCGGACGCGGTCCGGGAGGCGCGCACGAGGGCCTGGCGCACCAGCCGCTCGGGGAGGAGATCCGGAGCCGGATAGCCGGAGTGCAGCCCGATCGCGTCCGGCGAGGTCGGGCGCTGCGCCGAGGAGAGGCCGTCCAGGCGTACGGCGGCTGCCCCCAGCGCTCCGGACTGCCAGCCGTAGTCCGCCGGTAGGACGGTGCGCGCGGCGCGGACGAAGGTGCCGACGCCGGGTCGCGCGTCCACGAGCCCGAGGCGGACGAGCTGCTGCACGGCCTTCTGCACGGTCACGGGGCTCGCGGCGTACTCGGCCGTGAGCGCCCGGTTGGAGGGGAGGCGGGCGCCGGGTGCGGCGGTGGCGATCCAGGCTCGGAGGCCGGCCACGATGCGCGCGGTGCTATCCTGACTCATGAAAGAACACAGTAGCGTTATCCGTCCGAACGGAACACTGCTATCCCGCGCTGCCGGTCCCGGGTGGGGACTGCTGGGCGTCGTCGCCTTCTCGTTCACGCTCCCGTTCACGCGGATCGCGCTCGGCGGCGGACTCTCGCCGCTGTTCATCGGCTCCGCCCGTGCGGTCGTCGCCGCCGTGCTCGCCGCGGTCGTCCTCCTCGTCACGCGTCAACAGCCGCCGAGCCCGGTCCAGTGGGCACGACTCGCGATCGTCGCGCTCGGTGTGGTCGCGGGCTTCCCGCTGCTGACCTCGTTCGCGATGACCACGACGCCGGCGAGTCACGGGGCGGTCGTGATCGGTCTCCTCCCCGCCGCGACCGCCGTGGCCGTCGTGCTGCGCACCCGCGAGCGCCCGTCCGCCTCGTTCTGGGTGTTCGCGCTTCTCGGGTCCGCGGCGGCCCTCGTCTTCGCGACGGTGCAGAACGGCACGCCCGGCGCCCTCCGCCCCGCCGACCTCCAGCTGTTCGGCGCCGTGATCGCCGCGGCCGTCGGCTACGCGGAGGGTGGCCTGCTCGCCCGCGAACTCGGCGCCTGGCAGACGATCTCGTGGGCACTGGTCCTCGCTGCCCCCGTGATGCTCGCGGTGGCCGTGGTCGCCGGGGTCGCCGCCCCGCCCGTCGCCAGCCCCACCGCGTGGCTCGCGTTCGCCTACCTGGCCGCGGTCAGCATGTTCCTCGGATTCTTCGCCTGGTACCGCGGCCTCGCCATCGGCCCGATGGCGCAGGTGAGTCAGATCCAGCTCGTGCAGCCCGTCATGGGCATCACCTGGGCCTCCTTCCTCTTCCATGAGGACGTCGGCATCGCCACGGTGCTCGGGGGCCTCGCCGTCGTCGTGTGCGCCGGGCTCGCCGTCCGCACCCGCAGCTCTCGTCCCACCCCCACCCCCACCCGACAGGAGGCGCCGTGCGTCACACCCCCCGCTACCTCATGACCGACCCCGACGAGGTGAAGCGCCTCATCCGCGCCCACCCGCGGGCGGCGTTCGTCTCACCGGTCTCCGCCGGCCTCGTTGCCTCGCACTACCCGGCGCTGCTCGACGAGGACGAGGACGACATCGTGCTCGTGAGCCAGGGGGACCTCGTGCCGACGTGGAACCACGTCAGCGCGCCCCTCTCCGGCACCCCCGAGATCGTCACCGCGGAGGAGAACGACGCCATGCTGACCCGGCTCACCGACCACTTCGAGGGTGTGCGGCCGCACGGGCGGAGCCTCGCGGAGGACGAGCCCGGCACCCGGCGGGCGGCGAAGGGCACGGTGGGCCTGCGGCTTCGGGTCGCCCGGTTCGACGCCGTCCACCCCGCCCTGGCCGCCGAGATGCGTCGCGTCTGACCCCCGTTCGAATCGCCCACTTTGCTCCATCGCGGCCGGATTTGCCGCAAAGTAAGCGATTCGAAACGGGGTCAGAGGACGAGCGTGGCGAGGACGACGGTGGGCACCGCGGCGACGGCCCCCCAGAGCGCGAAGCGACCCCAGCGGATCTCGACCCCGAGCGCCGTCACGCGATGGTGCCAGAGGAGTGTCGCGAGCGAGGCCCACGGTGTGATGAGCGGACCGAGGTTCACGCCGATCAGCAGGGCCATCAGGGCGACCGGGTCCCCTGCCGCGGGTTCGAGCACGAGGTAGGCCGGGAGGTTGTTGATCGCGTTCGCGCTCACGGCCCCGAGCGCCGCGAGCCGGAACAGGTCGCCGAGAGAGTCGCCGTTCGCGGTCGGGGACGTCAGGAAGTCGAGCAGCCCCTGCGCGTGCGCGGTCTCGACCAGCACGAACAGCGACGCGGCGAGCGCGAGCGCCTGCCACGGGACGAGCGAGAGCCGCAGGGCGTGGCGGCGACGGACGGCGAACAGCACGATCAACGCGAGTGCTGCGACCGTCGCCGGGATCCACACGTCGGGGGTCAGCGCGAGCAGCGGCATCAGCACGACGAGGACGCCGGTGGCGCTCCAGAACAGCGTCGGGTCGGCGGGGCGTCGGGGCTCGGGCGTCTCGTATGCGCCGAAGACCGTGCGTCGATGCAGGACGGTGAGGATCGCGACGGGCACCAGAATCCCCACGAGCGTGGGCGCCCAGCTCAGCGCGATGAACGCCCCTGGGCCTTCCCCCATCGCGGGCGCGGCAAGCAGGTTCGTGAGGTTCGAGACCGGCAGCGCGAGGGACGCGGTGTTGGCGAGCCAGACGGTGGCCAGGGCGAACGGCAGCGGGGAGACGCCGATGCTCTGCGCCAGCACGACCACCACCGGGGTGACGATCACGGCGGTCGTGTCGAGCGAGAGGAACACGGTGCTCACCACCGCGAGCACGACCACCAGCGCCCACAGCACCACCACGCGGCCTCGACCCCAGCGCGCGAGGCGCTGGGAGACGACGTCGAACACCGCTGCATCGCGGGCGAGCTCGGCGACGATCGTGATCGCGACGACGAACCCCAGCACGGGCGCGATCCGTTCCCCGAGCGCACCGGCGTCCGTCCGCGGCAGGAACCCGGTGAGCACGCACCCGAGCGCGACCACCACGAGCCCGGCGACGATCCCCGTCCCCGTCCCGATCCGCATCCGTCTGATTCCCACCTCGTGAGCATAGGGCCGGCACCCCCTTTCGAATCGCGCACCTGGCTGCATCGGCGGCGGGTTGGGGACCAGGTGCGCGATTCGAAGGCCGTCTCCGTGAGCAACCCGCATGCATCCGGGGGGGTGGGCGTAGGGGAACCGTGAGGATCGGCGGATGCGGCGGGACGGCGCAGTTGGATCGAGGACGTGCTCGACATCATCTACCTCGCGCTGACCCTGGCGCTGTTCGCCCTCGTGTCCCTCATCGCCAAGGCGGTGGACCGCGCATGATCGTCTTCGAGATCCTCGCCGCCGTCCTCGCCGTCGCCGCGGTCGTCTATCTGGTCGTGGCGCTCGTCGCCCCGGAGCGCTTCTGATGGACGCGGCCCTCCTGTACGGCGTCCTCCAGATCACGGCCGTCGTGGTCGTGCTCGTGCTCCTCTACCGTCCCCTCGGCGACTACATCGCGCACGTCTACACCTCCGGCCGCGACCTGCGCGTCGAGCGCGGGCTCTACCGGGTGATCGGCGTCGACCCCCGCTCCGAGCAGACCTGGCGCGCCTACGCCCGCAGCGTGCTGCTGTTCTCGCTCGTCGGCCTCCTGCTCGTCTACGGGCTGCAGCGGCTCCAGGCCTTCCTGCCCGCGTCGCTCGGCCTGCCCGCTGTGCCCGAGGGACTCGCGTTCAACACGGCCGCGTCCTTCGTCGCGAACACCAACTGGCAGTCGTACTCGCCCGAGCAGACCATGGGCTACACGGTGCAGCTCGCGGGCCTCACGGTGCAGAACTTCGTCTCCGCCGCCGTCGGCCTCACCATCGCCATCGCCCTCGTCCGCGGGCTCGCGCGCCGCGGCTCCGCGACGATCGGCAACTTCTGGGTCGACCTCACCCGCGGCCTGGGGCGGCTGCTCCTCCCGCTCGCCCTGATCGGCGCGGTGGCCCTGCTCGCGGGCGGCGTGATCCAGAACGTGAACGGCTTCACCGACGTCGCCACGGTCTCCGGCGGCACGCAGACGATCCCCGGCGGTCCGGTCGCGTCGCAGGAGGCCATCAAGCTGCTCGGCACCAACGGCGGCGGCTTCTTCAACGCCAACTCCGCCCACCCCTTCGAGAACCCGACCGGGTGGACCAACCTCCTCGAGGTGCTGCTGATCCTGGTGATCCCGTTCGCCCTCCCCCGCACGTTCGGCCGACTGGTCGGCGACCACCGCCAGGGGTACGCGATCGTCGCGGTCATGGGCACCCTGTTCCTCGCCTCGCTCGCCGCACTCTCGGCCCTGGAGCTGGCGGGACGCGGCGCCGCGCCTGAACTCGCCGGGGCGGCGATGGAAGGCAAGGAGCAGCGCTTCGGCATCCTCGGCTCGACCCTGTTCGGCAGCGCGAGCACCCTCACCTCGACCGGGGCCGTGAACTCGATGCACGACTCGTACACCGCGCTCGGCGGCATGATGCCGATGCTGAACATGATGCTCGGCGAGGTCGCTCCGGGCGGCGTCGGCTCCGGTCTGTACGGGATGCTCGTGCTCGCGATCGTCGCGGTCTTCGTCGGCGGGCTGCTCGTCGGCCGCACTCCGGAGTGGCTCGGGAAGCGCATCGGCCCGCGGGAGATGACCCTCGCGAGCCTCTACATCCTCGTGGTGCCGGCGCTCGTCCTCGGCGGCACGGCCCTGAGCTTCGCGATCCCCGGGATCCGCGAGGACGTGGAGTCCACGAGCATCCTCAACCCCGGTGTGCACGGCATGAGCGAGGTGCTCTACGCGTTCACCTCCGCCGCGAACAACAACGGCTCCGCGTTCGCCGGACTCACCGCGAACACCCCGTGGTTCAACACCGCCCTGGGCGTCGCGATGCTGCTCGGGCGCTTCCTCCCGATCGTGCTCGTGCTGGCCCTCGCCGGGTCGTTCGCCGCGCAGGAGCGGGTGCCGGCCACGACCGGCACGCTCCCCACCCACCGGCCGCAGTTCGTCGGCCTGCTCCTCACCGTGACCGTCGTCGTGACGGCCCTCACCTACTTCCCCGTGCTCGCACTGGGACCGCTCGCCGAAGGACTCTGACCATGACCCTCCTGACCACCCCTCCCGAACAGCAGGACGCCCCCGCCGTCCCGGCCCGCCCGCCGCGTTCCTTCAGCGGCGCCCAGCTCGCGCAGGCGCTCCCCGGCGCCCTCCGCAAGCTGAACCCCGCGACGCTCGTGCGCAACCCCGTGATGCTCCTCGTGTGGGTCGGCGCCGCGTTCACGACCGTCCTCGCGATCGCGGAGCCCTTCCTCGGCGGACCCGCCCCCTCCGGCGGCACTCCCGTCCCGGCGGCGTTCACCTGGGGCATCGCGATCTGGCTCTGGCTGACCGTGTTCTTCGCGAACGTCGCGGAGTCGGTCGCCGAGGGGCGCGGCAAGGCGCAGGCCGCGAGCCTGCGGAACACCCGCACCCAGACGATGGCGCGGCGGGTGGTGGGCCCTTCGACAGGCTCAGAGACCCAGGAGCCCGAGACGGAGACGGTGTCGTCGGCGGAGCTGCAGCGCGACGACCTCGTGATCGTCACCGCAGGCGAGCTGATCCCGGGCGATGGCGACATCGTCGCGGGCATCGCGACGGTCGACGAGTCGGCCATCACCGGCGAGAGCGCCCCCGTCGTCCGCGAATCCGGCGGCGACCGCAGCGCCGTCACCGGCGGCACCCGGGTGCTGTCCGACCGGATCGTCGTGCGCATCACGTCGAAGCCCGGCGAGACGTTCGTCGACCGCATGATCGCGCTCGTCGAGGGGGCGAGCCGGCAGCGCACCCCGAACGAGATCGCCCTGAACATCCTCCTCGCGAGCCTGTCGATCGTGTTCGTCGTCGTCGTCCTCGCGCTGAATCCGATCGCGTCGTACGCCGCGTCGCCGGTGAGCATCCCCGTCCTCATCGCCCTGCTCGTCTGCCTCATCCCGACCACGATCGGCGCGCTCCTCTCCGCCATCGGCATCGCGGGTATGGACCGGCTCGTACAGCGGAACGTCCTGGCGATGTCGGGGCGGGCGGTGGAGGCCGCGGGCGACGTCACCACGCTGCTCCTCGACAAGACCGGCACCATCACCCACGGCAACCGCCGCGCCCACACCGTGCTGCCGCTCACCGGAGTGGACGCCGCCGAGCTGCTGCGCACCGCCGCCCTCTCCTCCCTCGCCGATCCGACGCCGGAGGGCGCGTCGATCGTCGAGCTCGCCGCCGCCCGGGGGATCCGGGTCGAGGCCCCGGCGGATGCCGTCGTCGTCCCGTTCACGGCGCAGACGCGCATGAGCGGTCTCGACCTCGCCGACGGCACGCAGATCCGCAAGGGCGCGGCCTCGGCCGTGGCGGCCTGGCTGGGTCAGACCCCCGATGACGAGCTCACGACCCTCACCGACGACGTCGCCTCGGGCGGCGGCACGCCCCTCGTCGTCGCGGTGCAGGGCCCTTCGACAAGCTCAGGCCCTTCGACAGGCTCAGGGACCCATCCTGTGGAAGCGCGGATCCTCGGGGTCGTGCACCTCAAGGACATCGTCAAGGACGGCCTGCGCGAGCGGTTCGACGAGCTGCGCAGCATGGGCATCCGCACGGTCATGATCACCGGAGACAACCCCCTCACCGCGAAGGCCATCGCGGCCGAGGCCGGCGTCGACGACTACCTCGCCGAGGCCACGCCGGAGGACAAGCTCGACCTCATCCGCCGCGAACAGGAGGGCGGGCGCCTCGTCGCGATGACCGGGGACGGCACGAACGACGCCCCCGCACTCGCCCAGGCCGACGTCGGCGTCGCGATGAACACGGGCACCTCGGCGGCCAAGGAGGCGGGCAACATGGTCGACCTCGACTCCGACCCGACCAAGCTCATCGACATCGTCCGCATCGGCAAGCAGCTGCTCATCACCCGCGGCGCGCTGACGACGTTCTCGCTCGCGAACGACATCGCGAAGTACTTCGCCATCATCCCGGCGATGTTCATGGGCGTGTTCCCCGGACTCGCGGCACTGAACATCATGCAGCTGCACTCGCCGGCCTCGGCGGTCACGAGCGCGATCATCTTCAACGCCATCGTGATCGTGTTCCTCATCCCGCTCGCGCTCCGCGGCGTGACCTACCGGCCGGCGAGCGCCTCGCAGATCCTGCAGCGGAACCTGCTCGTCTACGGCCTCGGCGGCGTCATCGCCCCGTTCGTGGGCATCAAGCTCATCGACCTCCTCGTCAGCCTCCTCCCCGGCTTCTGACCGGGCTCGAAAGGAACGCCATGTCGTCCACCACCCGCACCACGATGCGCACCGCCGGTGTCGCCGTCCGCGCGATGCTCGTCCTCACCCTCGTCCTCGGCGTCGGGTACACGCTGCTCGTCACCGGCATCGGCCAGCTCGTCCTCCCCGCCCAGGCGAACGGCTCGATGCTCCCCGGCGACCGGGGCAGCGCTCTCATCGGCCAGTCCTTCACGGATGCCGAGGGCGAGGCCCTGCCGGAGTACTTCCAGTCCCGCCCCTCGGCAGCCGGCGACGGGTACGACGGGGCGTCGTCGGGCGGCAGCAACCTCGGGCCGGAGAATCCCGACCTCGTCGCCGCGATCGCCGAACGGAAGGCCGAGATCGCCGCGAGGGAGGGGGTCGATCCGTCCGCGGTGCCCGCGGACGCCGTGACTGCATCCGGTTCCGGTCTCGACCCGCACATCAGCGTCGCGTACGCCCTGCTGCAGGTGCCGCGGGTGGCCGCCGCCCGCGACCTGCCGGAGGACGAGGTCCGGGCGCTGGTGGAGTCTAGGATTCAAGGGCGGGACCTGGGGTTCCTCGGCGAGGAGCGCATCAACGTCGCGGAGCTGAATCTCGCACTCGACGACCGGGAGGGTGCATGAGCGCAGAGCGGCCGCCGCGCCCCGCGACGGACCGGAACCGCCGCGGGCGACTGCGCGTCCTCCTCGGTGCCGCGCCGGGGGTCGGGAAGACCTTCGAGATGCTCGCCGAGGGCCGGAGGCTCCGCGACGAGGGCCGCGACGTCGTCATCGCGATCGTCGAGACCCATGGTCGTGCCGCCACGGCCGCCCTGACCTCCGGACTGCCCGAGGTGCCGCGCCGGGAGGACGCCCACCGCGGGGTCGTCCTCTCCGAGCTCGACCTCGACGCGGTGCTCGCTCTCGGCCCGGAGATCGCGCTCGTGGACGAGTTCGCGCACACGAACGCCCCCGGCTCGCGGAACCCGAAGCGCTGGCAGGACGTCGAGGAGCTGCTGGACGCGGGGATCGACGTCGTCACTACCGTGAACGTGCAGCACATCGAGTCGCTGAACGCGGTCGTGGAGAAGATCACCGGCATCGCCCAGCGCGAGACGATCCCGGACGCGGTCGTCCGCGCTGCCGACGAGATCGAGGTCGTCGACCTCGCACCGCAGACGCTCCGCGACCGCCTCGCCGCCGGCCTCGTCTACCCCGCGGAGCGCATCGATGCCGCGCTCTCGCACTACTTCCGGCTCGGCAACCTCACCGCCCTGCGGGAGCTCGCCCTGCTGTGGCTCGCCGACGAGGTCGACAGCGCGCTCCGCACCTATCGCGCCGAACAGGGCATCGCCGGAGCGTGGCAGGCACGCGAACGCGTGGTCGTCGCCCTCACCGGCGGCCCGGAGGGCGAGACGCTGCTGCGCCGCGGGGCCCGTATCGCCGCCCGGTCCGCCGGCGGGGAGCTGCTCGCCGTGCACGTGACCGCCCAGGACGGCCTGCGCGACGAGACCCCCGGCGCCCTCGCCGCGCAGCGCTCCCTCGTCGAGTCGCTCGGCGGGACCTACCATCAGGTGGTCGGCGACGACATCCCGGCGACACTGGTGGAGTTCGCCCAGGGCGCCGACGCCACGCAGCTCGTGATCGGCGTGAGCCGGCGCGGCCGCCTCGCCGCCGCGCTCACCGGGCCCGGCATCGGCGCCGAGGTCATCCGCCGCTCGGGCGACATCGACGTGCACATCGTGACCCACGCCGCGGCGGGCGGCCGTCTCGCCCTTCCCCGCATCACCGGCGGTGCGCTCGGCTGGCGGCGTCAGGCCCTCGGCTTCGGTGTGGCCCTCGTGTTCGGCCCGCTGCTGTCGTGGCTGATGTTCACGTTCCGCAGCCCGGAGTCGATCACGGCCGAGGTGCTCGCCTACCAGCTGCTCGTCGTGGTCGTCGCCCTCATCGGCGGCATCCGGCCCGCCGTCTTCGCCGCCGTGCTCTCCGGCATCACCCTCGACTTCCTCTTCGTCGCCCCGCTGTTCACGATCACGATCGCGCACCCGCTGCACGTGCTCGCCCTCACCCTCTACGTCATCATCGCGATCCTCGTGAGCCTCATCGTCGACCAGGCCGCCCGCCGAGCGCGGACCGCGCAACGGGCGACCGCCGAGGCGGAGCTTCTCGCGGCCGTGGCCGGGAACGTGCTCCGCGGCGACAACGCCGTGCTCGCCCTCGTCAGCCGCACGCGGGAGGCGTTCGGGCTGAGCGGGGTGCGGCTGCTCACCCCGTCCGGGGACGTGCTGGCGAGCGACGGCGAGCCGGTGCCGGACGGCCGCGCCACGACCATCCCGGTCGGGGTCGCGTCCGGTGGGGGCCCGCGGGCCGTGCTGGAGCTCAACGGCGAGCCGATCGCCGGTCCGGAGCGCCGCCTGCTCGACGCGATCGTCGCCCAGCTCGCCGCCGCCATCGAGCACACCGACCTCCGCGCGACCGCCCGGGAGGCGGAGGCCCTCGCCGAGACGGACCAGGTGCGCAGCGCCCTCCTCTCCGCCGTCAGTCACGACCTGCGACGGCCGCTGGCCTCGGCGGTCGCGGCGATCGGCGGCCTCCGCGGCGCGCACGGCCTGTCCGCCGAGGACCGCGCGGAGCTGCTGGAGACCGCGGACGAGAGTCTCGCGACCCTCTCCACCCTCGTCACCGACCTCCTCGACGTGAGCCGCGTGGAGGCGGGGGTGCTCGCGGTCTCGGCTCAGCGGATCGACGCAGCCGGCCCCGTGCTCGCCGCCGTGGACGAGCTCGGCCTCGGCCCCGCCGACGTCGAGCTCACCCTCGACCCCGACCTCCCGCCGCTCCACGCCGACCCGGTGCTGCTGCAGCGGGTGCTCGTGAACGTGCTCGCCAACGCCCACCGGCACGCCCCCGAGGGCAGCCGTGTGCTCGTGTCGAGCAGTCGGCTGGGCGATCGGGCAGAGCTCCGGATCGTCGACCGCGGCGAGGGCATCGCGCCCGAACGACGGGATGCGATCTTCCAGCCGTTCCAGCGCTTCGGCGACACCGACAACACGACCGGGCTGGGGCTCGGACTCGCCCTGTCGCGCGGATTCACCGAGGGCATGGGCGGTAGCCTGACACCGGAGGACACCCCCGGGGGCGGACTCACCATGGTCATCTCCCTGCCGCTCGCAGGGACCGCCGACACGGAGGGCACGGAGTGAAGCTCCTCATCGCCGACGACGACCCCCAGATGGTGCGGGCGCTGCGGATCACCCTCGCGGCGCACGGCTACGAGGTCGTCGTGGCCGCCGACGGCGCCGCCGCGATCGCCGCCGCGGCGCAGACCCATCCCGACCTCATCATGCTCGACCTCGGCATGCCCCGGCTCGACGGCATCGAGGTGATCCAGGCCCTCCGCGGCTGGACGAACGTGCCCATCATCGTCGTATCGGGGCGGACGGGCTCGGCCGACAAGGTGGAGGCGCTGGACGCCGGGGCGGACGACTTCGTCACGAAGCCCTTCCAGGTCGACGAGCTCCTGGCCCGGCTGCGGGCGCTCTCCCGCCGCGCGATCGCCGCGAACGGGGAGTCCGTGGTCGCGTTCGGGGACGTCGTCGTGGACCTCGCGACGAAGACCGTGACCCGTGCCGGCACCCGCGTGCACCTCACGCCGACCGAGTGGCGGATGCTGGAGCACCTCGCGCGGCACCCGGGCGCGCTGGTGACCCGGCAGGATCTCCTCAAGGAGATCTGGGGCAGCGCGCAGGTGTCCGACTCCGGCTACCTCCGGCTGTACATGTCGCAGCTCCGCAAGAAGCTGGAGCAGGAGCCCTCGACGCCCGTGCACCTGCTCACCGAGTCGGGCATGGGGTACCGTCTGGTCCTCTAGCGACCGAGTGGGGCGCGGTCGCGCGTGCCGGCGCGGCGACGCCGCCGGAGGACCGCCACGACGCCGACGACGACGAGCACGACCGCGACGAAGATCGCGGTGACGGCGGTGGGCGTGCTCTCCGGCTCACCGGCGAGCCGCCCGACCGCGAGCCAGCTCAGGCCCCAGGCGGTCGCGAGCGCGGGAGCGAGGCGGCCGGTGAGCCAGGCCGACGCGGCACCGATCACCAGTACGACCACGAGCACGGCGACGGCCCAGGCGTCGGGAGCGCCCGCCCCGATCTCCGGGACGGTCTGCGTGAGCCAGGCGGCGGTGTTGGCGACCGTCGCGATCGTGACCCAGCCGAAGTGCAGGCCATTCGCCCCGTCGGTGAGGAGGCGGTCGGCGAGGGTGCGCGCGGGGAACCGGCCGAGGAGCACGATGATGCGCGCGAGCGTCGCGAGCAGCAGCCCGATCACGAGCACGGTGAGCCACAGCGTCAGGTACCGCGCCGTCACCAGCCAGAGGCCGTTGAGAACCATCGAGAGGGCGATCCAGCCGCCGACCGCCTGCTGACGCTCGTCCTGTCGCTGCGCGGGGAGAGCCTGCCACACGGTGTAGGCGAGGAGTCCGAGGTAGATGAGCGACCAGATCGAGAACGCCGGTCCCGCGGGGGCGAGGTACGACCCCTGGGCCGAGAGCGCACCGTTCTGCAGCTCGTCGACGGAGTCACCCCCGAACGCGCCCGCGCCGATGGCCGCGGCGATCAGCATGAACACGGCGGCGGCGATCACAAGGCTCTGGCGGGCGATGCCCTTCGTCGAGGTCTCCATGCCCGCACCCTACGCGGGGCGGGAGCGGAAGGCAGCGGCCTTGACAGGGTCCCACCCTTTCGCTAACCAGGTTAGCGAAAGGGTGTATCAGGCCGCAGTGAGGGTGGCGTCGATCAGGACCTCGGCGGCGCGGCGTGCGTGCACGGCAGCCTCCGGATCAGCCCCGATCGCCGCCGTGCTCTGCGCGCCCTCCGCGAGGAGAGAGAGCTGGGCGGCCAGCCCCGCCGGGGCACCGGTGGCCGCGACGAGCTCCGCCATGTACTGCTGGAACGAGGCCTTGTGCGCGCGGACGATCGCGGCCACCTCGGGACTCGTTCCCCCGAGCTCGCCGAACGCGTTGATGAAGGCGCAGCCCCGGAACCCGTCGCTGCAGAACCAGTCCTCCAGGTAGCCGTAGACCGCGAGAAGGCGGGCCCGCGGGTCGTCGCCGCTCTGTGCCACCGCCGCCGTGAGCCCCTGCTCCCACTCGGCGTGCTTCCGGGCCAGCACCGCCGCGACGATGTCGGTCTTCGCCGGGAACAGCGAGTACACGCGCCGCAGCGACACGCCGGCGGCGGACCGGAGCTCGTCCATTCCGACCGCCGCGTAGCCCTTGCGGTAGTAGAGCTCCTCCGCGGCGGAGAGGATGCGTTCGCGCGCCTCGTCTTCGGTCATGTCCAGAAGTCTACTTGACACGAGAACGAACGTTCTCTAGATTGATCACATCAGGCGAGAACGATCGTTCTCACCGGCACCGAAAGGAACACATCATGGGTTACATCACCGTCGGCACCGAGAACACCACCCCGATCGAGCTCTACTACGAAGACCAGGGCAGCGGCCAGCCCGTCGTCCTGATCCACGGCTATCCGCTCAACGGGCACAGCTGGGAGCGCCAGACCCGCGAACTCCTCGCCCAGGGGTACCGCGTCATCACCTACGACCGCCGCGGCTTCGGGCAGTCCTCCAAGGTCGGCTCCGGCTACGACTACGACACGTTCGCCGCCGACCTGAACACGGTGCTCGAGACCCTCGACCTCCGCGACGTCGTGCTCGTCGGCTTCTCCATGGGCACCGGCGAGCTCGCCCGCTACGTCGGCCGCTACGGCCACGAGCGCGTCGCGAAGCTCGCCTTCCTCGCGTCGCTCGAGCCCTTCCTCGTGCAGCGCGACGACAACCCCGAGGGTGTGCCGCAGGAGGTCTTCGACGGGATCGAAGCTGCAGCCAAGGACGACCGCTACGCCTGGTTCACCCAGTTCTACAAGGACTTCTACAACCTCGACGAGAACCTCGGCACGCGCATCAGCCAGCAGGTCGTCGACGCGAACTGGAACCTCTCGGTCACCAGCGCGCCGGTCGCCGCGTACGCCGTGGTCCCGACCTGGATCGAGGACTTCCGCGACGACGTGAAGGCCGTGGCCGCCGCCGCCAAGCCCACCCTGATCCTGCACGGCACGAAGGACAACATCCTGCCGATCGACGCGACCGCCCGCCGCTTCCGTCAGGCCGTCCCCGAGGCCGAGTACGTCGAGGTCGAGGGCGCCCCGCACGGCCTCCTCTGGACCCACGCCGACGAGGTCAACGCCGCGCTGACGCAGTTCCTGGCCCGGTAACCCCGTTCGAATCGCCTGATTGGCCCCATTTCCCCCGGAGATGGGACCAATCGGGCGATTCGAAGCAGGTCAGCGGGAGCGCCAGAGCAGCCAGACGAAGTACGGGGCGCCGATCAGCGCGACCACGAGACCCGCCGGAAGCTGCGCGGGGGCGATCACCGTCCGGCCGATCGTGTCCGCGATGCCGACGAGCAGCCCGCCGAGGAGCACCGCCGTCGGGATCACCCGCGAGTGCCGTGCCCCCACCAGCGCCCGCGCGGCGTGCGGCGCCACCAGCCCCACGAAGCCGATGACCCCGATCGCCGTCACGCTCAGCGCCGCGAGGACGGCCGCCACCAGCAGCAGCGTCAACCGGACGGGTTCCAGCCGGATGCCGACCAGTCGTGGCGTGTCCTCGTCGAGCGACAGCACGTCGAGCTCCCGACGGCTCATCACCACGAACGGCACCGCGATCACGAGGACGATGGCCAGCGGGATGACCTGTTCCCACACCCGGCCGTAGGTCGTCCCGGAGAGCCAGGTGTAGATCTTCGGGGTGTCCCACGGGTTCGACCGCAGCAGGAGGAAGGTCGTGAGGGAGACCGTGAAGTACGAGACCCCGATGCCGATCAGCAGGAACCGGTCCGCGTTCAGGCCGCCCCGCCACGACAGCAGGTAGACGAGGGCGAAGGCGAGCAGCGAGCCCGTGACGGCCCCCACGATCATCCCGCCTGCCGACGACGTGATGCTCGTGATCACCAGCACCGCACCGAGACCGCCGCCGCCGGTGACGCCGAGGATGCCCGGATCGGCGAGCGGGTTGCGGCTCACCCCCTGGATCACGGCGCCGGAGAGGGCGAGCGCGGCGCCGGCGACCACGGCGGCCACGATCCGCGGCGCCCGCTCGTCGAGGGCGAAGGCGATGGGCGCGGGAGCCTGCCCCTGCAGCCACAGCGCGATGTCGCCGGTCAGCAGCCAGGTGTGCCCGGCGAGCAGCCCGAGCAGCAGCACCCCGACCACGCCGAGGGCGACGAGGGCGAGGGTGATCCGGAAGCGCAGGCGGCTGCGGACGCCGAAGCGCACCCGCGGAGGCTCGCGCGTGGGTCCGGCGTCGCGGAGGCGTCGGGCCATGAGCACGAGCACGATCGCGCCGAGCAGCGTCGTCGCGACGCCCGTCGGGATGAGGATCGCGGCCTCCGCGCCGATCAGCGCGCGCAGGAGGGCGTCGGAGAGGATGACGACGAGGGCGCCGAGGAGCCCCGACGCGGGGATCAGCAGCACATGGCGGTTCAGGCTCGGCACCACCCGCGTCAGCAGCCGCGCGAGCACCGGCGCGCACAGGCCGACGAAGCCCATCGGCCCGGCGAGCGTCACCGCGACCGCCGTGAGGGTGACGGCGAGGAGGATCCCGATGGTCCTGGTCGACCGGATCGGCACGCCGAGCGACGAGGCGGTGTCGTCCCCCAGGGACAGGATGTCGAGGCGCCGCGCGAGCACGAGGGCCAGCACCGTGACGACCACGACGACCGGAGCCGCCTGGAGGAACGCGGTGAGTCCGAGCTGCGACAGGCTCCCGCTTCCCCAGGCGAGCAGTCCCTTGGTCTCCTCGTCGAACAGGATGAGCAGTGTCGAGGTCGCGGCCTGGAAGGCGAGCGCGAGCGCGGTGCCGGCGACCGGGCTCGGCCCGCCGGAGACGAGCGCGATCGACACGCCCGCGAGCACGGCGAACAGGATGGACGAGCGGCCGTTGGCGACATCCGCCCAGGTCGCCGGGTCACCCCAGGAGAA